>JBBRUN010000575.1:0-3371 GCA_038247765.1 Gemmatales bacterium
AAGGTTTGGGGTTGAAAATCGCCGAAGCGCAACACGCCGTCGGCGACGCGAATAAGAACAATAAATTCGAAGGCAACCTGAAAGCCGTGGACTCCCGCCAAGTGTGGCGGGAAGCCGCCGACTCGCCTAAAAACCAAGGTTACCACTACAACCGCAATGCCGAGACGTATTTGGAGGTCGGCCTCCACATGGGCCGCGCCATGGCGGAACTGCTGAAGGGCGAGCGCAAGTGATCTGCGGAGGGTTGACGCGAAAATCCGATGGCATCCGCCGATGCGACTGGCACAACCCCCGGCGTTCGGCGTATCATCACAGTCCGCTTTCCTCCCCGTCCCGAGGTTCTCGATGTCGCTCCGCTCCCTGTTCGCCTTCGGGATCGCATGCGCGATTCCCGCGCTCGTATCCGCCGCCGAGCCGTCGCCCCCCAAAGGCTTCAAAGCCATTTTCAACGGCGCCGACCTCGTCGGCTGGCACGGTTGGGCCATCCACGATAAAGGCGCATCTCCCCCCGAGATGGCCAAAGCCAAACCCGAGGACAACGCCAAGCTCGTCGAAAAGTACACCGAGGACGCCAAGAAGCATTGGAGCGCGAAGGACGGAGAACTGATCAACGACGGCAAGGGAGCCTATTTGGCGACCGACAAAGAATACGGCGACTACGAACTGCTCATCGACTACAAGACCGTGGCCAAGGCCGACAGCGGCATCTACTTGAAGACCGGCCCCCAGGTGCAAATCTGGGATTTCACTGACAAAGACAAGTTCGGCATCGGCGCCGACAAGGGCAGCGGCGGCCTCTGGAACAACAGTGCCGGTGCGGCCGGGAAAGATCCGCTCGTGCTCGCCGACAAACCTCTCGGCGAATGGAACAGCTTCAAGATTCGGCAAATCGGCGAACGCACGACGATCCACCTCAACGGCAAGCTCGTCGTCGATCACGCCCGCATGGAGAACTTCTGGAACCGAAAGATCCCGCTACCGGCGAAGGGAAAGATTCTGCTGCAGACCCACGGCGGCGAAATCCGCTGGCGGAACATCTTCGTCCGCGAAATCCCGGCGGCCGAGGCGAACGCAATCCTCGCCGAGAAGACCGGCGCCGGCTTCACCGACATCTTCAACGGCAAGGACTTCACCGGTTGGGACGGTCCGACCGAGAACTACGAAGTCGTGGACGAGTCGATCGTCTGCAAGAAGGGCAAAGGCGGCGCGATCTTCACGAAGGCCGAGTACGCCGACTTCCAGGTCGCCCTCGAATTCAAGCTGCCGCCGAACGGGAACAACGGCCTCGGCATCCGCTACCCCGGCAAGGGGGACGGCGCCTACGGCGGCATGACCGAACTCCAAGTGCTCGACGACGCGTATAAGGGGATCGACCCACGCCAGGCCCATGGCAGCGCCTACGGCATGGCCGCCGCCGCGCGGGGTTACCAGCGCCCCATCGGCGAGTGGAACTTCCAGGTCGCCACGATCAAGGGGAGCACGATCCAGGTCGAACTCAACGGCAACCTGATCCTCAACACCGACCTGAGCAAGATCACGGAGTACATGGCGAAGAGTCCGCACCCCGGCAAGGAACGGACGACGGGACACTTCGCGTTCCTGGGACACAGCGACCCGGTGATGTTCCGGAATGTGAAGATCAAGGAATTGAAGTGACACAAAGGCGAGCCGACCCTGTCAAGGGTCGGTGCCTACCGCGCGCCGAACAACCCGCGTGTTGACACACGCGGCTCGCCTTTCCCCCTCATTCTCCCGGATTCACCATGCCGCTTCCCATCACCCGCCGCACCGCGATCCAAGCTGCCGCCGCGCTCACCCTCCCCGCCGTCTACCGCGTCTGCAAGGCCGCTCCCAGCGAGACGCTGCTGCACGTCAGCGTCGGCGCGGGGGGGATGGCCGGCTCCGACATCGGCTCGCTGACCGCGAGCAAGAACCTCAAACTCGTCGCCGTCGCCGACGTTGACTCGAACGCCTCCGCCGCGATGAAGAAGAAGTTCCCCGACCTCGCCGTCTACACCGACTGGCGCGAGATGTTCGACAAGGAAAAGTTCGATTCGGCGAACATCTCCTGCCCCGATCACATGCACGCCGCGCCGACGATGCGGGCGATCCTGAGTGGCAAGCACGTCTACACGCAGAAGCCGCTGACGCAGACGATCTACGAAGCCCGCCAGCTCACGCTCGCGGCGGCGAAGGCCAAGATCGTCTCGCAGATGGGCATCCAGATCCACTCGGCCGCGGAGCACAAAACGCTCGTGGAACTGATCCACGGTGGGGCCATCGGCGCCGTCAGCGCCGTGCATTCGTGGAGCAACAAGGACTGGGGCGACGCCGCGAAGAAACCCGACCGCACCGACGCTCCGCCCGCGAATCTCGACTGGGACAAGTGGCTCGGCGTCTCCGCGGAGATCCCCTTCATCGGCGGCGGCTACTATCACCCCGGCAACTGGCGCAAGCGGCTCGCCTTCGGCACCGGCACCTTCGGCGACATGGGCTGCCACATCCTCGATCCCGTCTTCGGGGCCATCGGCGTCGGCAACCCCAAGAGCATCATCAGCACCGGCGACGCGCCCAACGAGACGAACTGGGGCCTGAACTGCCAGGTCGAGTTCATCTTCCCCGGCAGCAAGTACACGACCGACAGCGTGAGCCTGACGTGGTACAACGGTCAGAGCAAGCCGACCGCCGACGTGTTGAAATTGATCGAGCCGCACAAGTTCCCCGGTCAGGGGTCGATCCTCATCGGTACGAAGGGCGTGCTCTTCTCCCCTTACGGCGGCGGTATGCCGATCCTGCTTCCCGCCGACAAGTTCACCGACTTCAATCTGCCGCGGATCAAGGGCGACAACCACTATCTCCAGTTCGTCGATGCGGCGCGCGGCGTCGGCAAAACGAGCGCCCCGTTCGAGTACGCCGGCCCGCTGACGGAGATGGTGCTGCTCGGCTGCCTCGCCACGCGGTTCCCCAAGAGGGAACTCAAGTGGGACACCGCGAAGATGGAAGTGACGAACCTGCCCGAAGCGAACCAGTTCGTGAGAAAGACCTACCGCAAAGGCTGGGAAGAAAAGGGTTTGAGTTAGCAGGTCGCAGTCGGGTTGGGAGACCCCGGCGAGGCTTGAGCCAAATTTAGCTTTTAGGTTTCGGTCATTCTGCATACCCCCCCTGCCGAAAGCTGCGAAAGCTCCGAAAGCGAAACCACATTAACGACCGTTGCGCTCGCTCTCCAAGGGTTTCGCAACGATTCTTGGATTTTCTTTGCGATGTGCCGTTTTCGTAGGTCACGCTGTGCATGACGCCAGCGTAACCTACGAAAGCCTCCGAGAATCGACGTTCTCGATGATGAAGCGGAAGTTCGGGGACGCGGTTCGCTC
>JBBRUN010000576.1:0-3369 GCA_038247765.1 Gemmatales bacterium
CTTGGCGATCTTTTCGTGGACGAAGAACCGGCTCGGCGAAATGCAGACTTGCCCGTTGTTACGGAACTTGCCCGCCACCGCGGCCTTGGCCACGACTTCCGGATCGGCGTCCGGGAAGACGATGAACGGGGCGTGCCCGCCAAGTTCGAGGCTGAGCCGCTTCACCTGCCCGGCCGCTTGCCGCATGAGGTGCTTGCCCACGGGTGTGGAGCCGGTGAAGCTGACCTTCTTCACGAGGTCGTTGGTCATGATCTCGTCGCCGATCTCGCTCGACGGCCCGATGATCAAGTTCGCCACACCCGCCGGCAGACCCGCGTCGATGAGGCAATCGAAGATGTTGACGACCGATAGCGGCGTCTGGCTCGCGGGCTTGGCAACGACCGTGCAGCCGACGGCGAGCGCCGGGGCAATCTTGCGGCACTGCAAGCTCATCGGGAAGTTCCACGGCCCGATGGTGCCGACCACGCCGACGGGATGCTTGATCGTCAGGTGCCGTTTGCCCGGTACGCTGTTCGGGATCACCTGGCCGTAGGCGCGCTTGGCTTCCTCGGCGAACCACTCGAACGTGTCGGCCGACTGCATGACTTCCATCTTCGCTTCGGCGACCGGCTTGCCCTGTTCCATCGTCATGTCGCGGGCGAACTTGTCGGCTCGTTCGCGGATCAGTTCCGCCGTCTTCTTCAAAATCTTAGCGCGATCCCACGCCGTGAGCTTCATCCACGCGGGCATCGCCTTCGAAGCGGCTTCGATGGCCCGCCGGCAATCGGCGCCACTCCCGAAGGCGACTTCGGCGAAGGCTTCTTCGGTGGCCGGGTTCACGACGGCGTGCTTCTTGCCCGATGCGGCATCGCACCATTGGCCATCGATGTAAAGTTGGCGGTAAGGGAGGGCCATGGCGGGGAAGCTCCGGTAGGAATCGCGGGGTACTTCTGCTAGAATATACCGATGCCCGCCGGATTCGAATCCACTTGCCTAACTCCCGCGAACTCATGATGCGACAACTTCCCTTGGCCGCCATCTTTGGATTGTTCGGTTCCGCTGTGTTCGCGCAGACGCCGGTGTCGCCGGATCACGCGGCGAAGATGGCCGCGAGCCAGCAGTTGTTCAAGGACTCGGTGCGCGAGGTGCTCGTCAAGAATTGCCTCGAATGCCACGGTGGAGCCAAGACGAAAGCCGGCTTGAATCTGGCATCGCGCGAAACGCTGCTGAAAGGCGGTGACCGTGGCGCCACGGTGGTGCCGGGAAAATCGAAAGAAAGCCGACTGATCGACTTCGTGACGCGGACCGACGAACTGCACATGCCGCCGAAGGGCCAATTGAGCAAAGAGGCCATCGCAGCGTTGAGCAAGTGGATCGATTCCGGCGCGGCCTACGACAAACCCCTGCTCGATTCCGTGTCGACCGTCAAGAAACCGATGGTGGTCACCGATAAGGACAAGCAGTATTGGGCCTACCGGCCGCTCCAAAAAATTGATCCGCCGGCGGTGAAGGGTGCCGAGTGGGTTCGCAATCCGATCGATCAATTCATCTTGGCGAAGCTCGAAGCGGCGAAGATCACACCCGCCCCGGACGCCGACAAACGAACGCTGATCCGCCGGACGACGTTCGACCTCACGGGTTTGCCGCCGACGGCGGACGATGTCGAGAAGTACGTCGCCGATACCGCCGCGAACGCATTCGAGAAGGTCGTCGACCGGCTGCTCGCATCGACTGGCTACGGTGAGCGCTACGGCCGGCATTGGCTCGACCCCGCCCGATACGCCGAGAGCCACGGTTTCGAACACGACTACTTCCGGCCCAACGCCTACCACTACCGCGATTTCGTCATCAAGGCCTTGAACGCCGACATGCCGTACGACCAATTCGTCAAGTGGCAGATCGCCGGGGATGAACTCGCCCCCGGCAATATCGAAGCGCTCGCCGCGACCGGCTTCCTCGGCGCCGGGGTTTTCCCGACGCAGATCACGAACTCCGAAGCCGAACGCATCCGCTACGATGCGATGGACGACATGCTCGCCACGACCGGGCACGCGATGCTCTCGCTGACGGTCGGCTGCGCCCGCTGCCACGATCACAAGTTCGACCCGATTCCGACCAAAGATTACTATCGCTTGCTCTCGGCGTTCACCACGACCGTCCGCGCGGAGATTGAAGTCGACTTGGGCACACCCGAGCAAAAAGCGGCGGCGGCGGCGTTCGACGCCAAGATGAAACCGCTCCAAGACGAGCTGAAGAAAATGAAGCCGGCCGACGCCGGGTTCAAGGATCAACAGGCGAAGATCGCCGAGTTGGAGAAGACCCGGCCGAAGTCTTCGAAGACGATCATCCAAGCGACGACCGAAGGCCAGAAGCCGATGCGGCACCACACGGCCGATGGGTCGATTCCCGACTTCTACCCGAAGACGTTCCTCCTGAAGCGCGGCGATGCCGAGCAAAAGGACGGCGAAGTTTCCTTGGGTTTCCTCCAAGTGCTCAGTCGCAAACCGGAGGCGACCTGGCTCGCGCCGAAGCCGGAGAAGGCGACGACTTCGCTCCGGCGCACGGGCTTGGCGAATTGGATCACCGACACGACCGACGGGGCAGGGGGGTTGGCCGCGCGGGCGATGGTCAACCGGCTCTGGCACCACCACTTCGGCCGGGGGATCGTGGCGACCCTCAACGACTTCGGCTACCAGAGCGAAGCGCCGTCGCACCCCGAACTGCTCGACTGGCTGGCGAACGACCTCATCGCGAACGGCTGGAAACTCAAGCGATTGCACAAGCTCATGGTCATGAGCCGGACGTACCAACAGAGCGGAACGCCGTCGGCCGAGGGCTCGAAACTCGATCCGGACAACAAGCTTTGGGGCCAACGGCCGAAGCGCCGCCTCGAAGCCGAGGCGATCCGCGACAACTGGCTGTCAGTGGGGGGCGTCTTGGATTCGACGATGTACGGCCCCGGCCTCGCCGACGAAGGGATGAAACGCCGGAGCCTCTACTTCCGGATCCAACGCAGCCAGTTGATCCCGAGTCTGCAGGTCTTCGACTGGCCCGACACCCTCACGAGCGGCGGTGCCCGCACCACCACCACCGTTTCCCCGCAGGCGCTGTTGTTCTTGAACAATCCGAACGTTCGCGCCGCGGCCAACGCCTTCGCGGCGAAGTTGAAGCCGGTCGCTGACAAGGGATTGACAGCGGTGGTGGATGCGGCCTACCGCACCGCCTTCGGCCGACCGCCGACCAAAGAGGAATTGGATGCCGGCGCGGAGTTTCTGACGAAGCGCGGCAAGCTCGATAAGGCCTTGCAGGAGTACGTGCTCGTGTTGTTCAGTTTGAACGAGTTCATCTACGTCGATTGATTGGAGCCTCCCCATGACCATCTCCCGTCGC
>JBBRUN010000577.1:0-3356 GCA_038247765.1 Gemmatales bacterium
CCCAACGCGACCTCAGCAGCAGCTACGACAGACTCGGCGACGTCACCCTCCAAATCGGCAACACCCAAGACGCTCTCGACTTCTACCAGAAGGGTCTCAAGATCGGCCAGACACTCGCCGACGCCGACCCCAAAAACACACTAGCCCAACGCGACCTCGGCGTCAGCTACAACAAACTCGGCGACGTCACCCTCCAACTCGGCAACACCCAAGACGCACTCGCCTTCTACCAGAAGGGTTTGAAGGCTAGCCAGACCCTCGCCGACGCCGACCCCAAAAACACACAAGCCCAACGCGACCTCAGCATCAGCTACGAAAAACTCGGCGACGTCACCCTCCAACTCGGCAACACCCAAGACGCACTCGACTTCTACCAGAAGCGCCAGAAGATCAGCCAGACACTCGCCGACGCCGACCCCAAAAACACACAGGCACAGACAGATTTGTTCATCAGCTTCTTCAAACTCGGCGGCGTCGAAAAGACTCGACACGATTATGCGAAAGCAGCGGAGTGGTTCGACAAGGGATGCAAGCAGATCGAGCCAATCAAGAAAGCAGGACGACTGAACGCTCAGCAAGCGACTTGGCCGGGAATGTTGGAAAAAGAAATCGCCACCTGCCGTAACGCCGACAAGGGCATCGCCGATATCGAGTTCGTATTCCAGCAACCTGCCGAGCAGATTCCCGGCCTCCTCACGCTCCGCGTGAATGCTCTACTCCATCGCAAGCAGCCCGCCGATGCCGTCGCTACCGCCGAGCGATGGGCTACTTGGGCGGAGAAGCAAAAGAAGGACCGCGACGGCGAACGCTACAACGCCGCGTGTGCCTTCGCCCTCTGTGCAGCGGCCATCGAAGCGGATCGCGACAAACTCCTCGACCGTTCGCTCGTTCTGTTGCGGCTCGCCAAATCCGGCGGCTACTTTGACGCCGAGCGGATCGCCCACATCAAGCAGGACACCGACTTCAACGGCATCCGCCAGCACCCGAAGTTCGTGGCGTTCATCAAGGAACTGGAGAAGCCGGCAGAGAAGAAAGAGCCGGTAAGGCAGTGGCAACGGGCCACGAACAAGCCCGACGCGTCGAAGAAGTGGTAGGCCGAGCCGGCGAAGGATCATCGCCAGTTGCGCCGGGGTGACGGTGACACCGGCGTCGTTGGCGGTGGGGAAGTCGAAGGTGCCGCGTTCGAGCCGCCGGAGGTAGCGGGCGAGGCCGTCGCCCATCCAGGCCAGGATCTTGAGCTTGTCGCCGGTGCGATTCTTGAAGACGAAGAGGTCGCCCGAGAGCGGATCGCCGTTCAGGACGGCACGCACCACGCCGGCCAGTGAGTCGATCCCCTTGCGGCCGTCCACCGGTTCGACGGCCACCAGGATGCGACCGCCGGGCAGCAGGCTCAGCATGATGCCGCCCCAACGGCCGTGACCAATCGGGTGACGGCGTCAGAAGCGGCACTCAGCGGCACCTGCACCACGATCCCCGACCGGAGCACGACCTCGGCCATCGGCTCGACCACCCCGCGAAGGGAAACGAATGACGGCGATGGCTCCGGCGGCGACGCGCCCGGTTCGTTGGCCAGGATCCGCCGCCAGCGGTCGAAATTCGACCGGGTCAGCTTGCGGGCGCGGCAGAAGACGTTGACCGTCTACCCCGACCGCTTCCAGGCGTCGATGGCGACCCGCCAGACTTTGACCTTCTCGGGACGGCGTCTCGACATGACGGAGTTCTCCCACGGGGAAAACTCCAAAGTTACCCGACGACGCAAGGCGTCATTTCGCTGGCCACGTACGTTCAACACGGTTTTTGCGGAGCCGCGGAGCTCCGATCAACCCCCGATTCGGTCGGCGCTTTGGCCACTGGAGACTGACCCAGGGATAAAGTTTTCGGCCGGGCAATCTGCGCCTCGGGGTTGGGATTACCCCCGACCCCCCGTTTTTTGCAGTTGTCTCGCGAATGCTCCCTGCTGGGAGCGTGTATCCCATTTTCTCAGGCATATTTACACGATCGAGGACCGCGAAAAACTCGACAAATTGGACTTCAACTGCTTCATTCGGCGATTTGGCGCGGCAAATTCGCTCAATTCCGCGGCACAAACACCGAGAAAAGTGTCTGAAACCGGCACCCACGCGCGCCCCGAACCATGGCAAGGCACCATCAAAAAACACGCCTGGGTGAGCAGAATGGTCGCGTCCTGGCGAATGATGAGACCGAACCGATCCGCGATTATCGGGTCCGACCCGATGCCGATGATGGTCGAGCGGACTTGCCCTCGGCCCTCCCTTGAGCGGTTCCTTCCGACGGCGGCCGCTTGAGCGCCTTCAGGATGCCGAGGTGGACCGATTCGACGGCGGCGTCGGCGCTCCGGATCCGCTCCAGTAACCGGCGCGGTGGACGATTCGCCTTGTCGGCGAAGGCCCGGCGCGTGAAGCGGAGCCACTTGATCGCGAGCTCTTCGAGGACGAGTAGGATTTGCTTCGGATCGGCGGGGACGTGGGGCCGCCGGCCCGAAGCGGCGCGGCGGTCGTTGCGGGCGACGCGGATGTGCCTCGACAGGGTATCGACGCTCCAGGAAGCGCGGATCGCCCGCTCGGCCAACCGCGTCCTCAGCTTCCGATCCTCCAGAGGCAGCAGGGTGAAGAGATGGCTGACCGCGAAGCGGGAGCAGTTATGCCGGACGAGGGCCGCAAGTGAGCGGATCGCCTCTCGGTCGTACTCCGCCGCGACACGCCGGACTTTGGCGAGGGAATCGGGGCCGAGTTTCACGGGCAAGTTCTCGAAGACGGACTCCAACCTGGCGATTTCCTCCGCGAATCCGGCGATCCGGGAACCGTGCGCGAAGTCGTCGACCCCGCAGTTCCGGAGGCTGTCGGCCCCGGCGGTATAGAACCGGGTAATGGCTTCGGCGTTGGCCTCCGCTTGGTCGGCCGTCACACGGTTCGCATTCGGTTTCATCGGGGTCTCCCAATACGGGGTGGGATCGGCAGTTTGAACAATCGCCGGGGATGCAAGCTCACGGCGAATGGTGGTCAATATCCGCTTATTGAAAGCCACCCGGAATTCTTCATGGTGAAGCGTCAACGCCCGGGGGATATCGATTCTCGCTCATTGGCCCCGCGCGACTGACTTGCCCCTCGTTCGCCACCGGCCAATTCATCTCCGACATCACGGCTCAAACGGGCCACTCCGTCGTCCGACGACAACTTCTCGGCAATTCGGTCGTGAACAAAACCATCACCGCTTCCCGGTCGCGGATGCCAATTCGGTTCACTCGTTAAGTTCTCCGAGCACGGCTTGGAACGACACAGCGTCATCTCGCTAATCGCGACACTCGGCCTTCGCGCCGAGCTTTCTTCCGCCACGGG
>JBBRUN010000578.1:0-3346 GCA_038247765.1 Gemmatales bacterium
GAAGAATCCGAAACGCCGTGACCACGCACTTTCTCGCGCTCGAAACTTCCTGCGATGAAACCGCAGCGGCCGTGTTCACCGACGATCTGCGCATCCTCTCCAGTGTCGTCGCGTCGCAGAACGAACTGCACGTCCGCTTCGGCGGGGTCGTCCCGGAAATTGCGAGCCGGGCGCACCTGCGCAATCTGCTGCCGGTGATGGACGAAGCCATGGCTCGGGCGAATTTGAAGCTCGCCGACATCGGCTGCATCGTCGTCCACAACACGCCCGGCTTGGTCGGCGCTCTGCTGATGGGCGTGACCGCGGCGAAGTCGCTCGCGTTCGCGCTCGGCGTACCTCTGATCGCGGTGAACCACGTCGCCAGCCACATCTACGCTTGCCGGATGGCCGCGGGGCGAGACATCTTCCCCTGCGTCGGCCTCGTCGTTTCCGGTGGGCACACGGCCCTATTCCGCTGCGACACTCCGTTGTCACTGGAACTTCTGGGCACCACGCGCGACGACGCTGCCGGGGAAGCCTTCGACAAAGTCGCGGCGATCCTCGGCCTCGGTTTCCCCGGCGGCCCCGCGCTCGAACGCGAAGCCCGCTCCGGCGACCCGAAGGCGTTCGCTTTCCCGCGTTCGTTTCTCGACTCGCCGGCGTTGGAGTTCAGTTTCAGCGGGTTGAAGACGGCCGTGCTGTACGCGTGCCACGGGCAGGGCGCGTCGAAGATAGTGCCACCGCCGGCGGATCAAAAGAGAGCCGATCTCGCGGCGAGTTTCCAAGAAGCCGTGGTGGATGTGCTCGCCGGAAAATGCCGGCAGGCCCTGCTGCAAACGGGTTTGAAGCGGCTCGCCGTTGGCGGCGGCGTCAGCGCGAATGGACGCTTACGCGAGAAACTGATGGCGCTCGATGCGGAGGTGTTCATCCCGCCGATGAACTTGTGCACCGACAACGCCGCGATGGCCGCGCTGGCGGTCGAGAAGTGGAAGGTCGGCGACTTCGCTCCGCCGGAGCTGGATGCGCAACCGAATTTCATTTAGTCAATTCAGCGGTTCGATGCCGAAATCGCGGACGGTGAACAGCGGGCGGTAATCGTAATGTGCCAAGAGTTCGCGGGCGCCTTGCAAGCGGTCGCAGATGCAGACGACGCGCAGCACTTTGGCCCCGATCGCCTCGACGACCTCGATCGCTTGCAGCACGCTGCCGCCTGTGGTGAGGACATCGTCGATGACGACGACGGAATCCCCGGCTTTCACGACGCCTTCGAGCCGTTCCTTCGCCCCGTGCTCTTTGACCTGCTTGCGGACAAAGAAACCTTCCAGACTTCGCCCGTTCCGGTGGAACGCCGTCAATGCCGCCGCGGCCATTGGGATCGCGCCGACTTCCAACCCGCCGATGGCTTGGAACTCGAGATCTTTCGTGGCGTCGTAGAGGGCATCACCCAAAAGCGAAATCGCTTCGGCGTGGAAAAGCACCTTCTTCGAGTTCACGTAGTAGCTGCTCTTCTTGCCCGACGCGAGGGTGAAGTCCCCGAATTGCAGGGCGCGTTCGCGGAAGAGCTGTTTCAAACGGTCGTGCATGGGGTTGACCCGAGCGGTGGGCGTCAGCCCTCCGAGGAATTCGACAACAGTGAGTTTGGATTTCTCGGAGGGCTTACGCCCACCGCTCGGGTAAGACTATAGAACCAGCAACCCAACGCGCGAAACACCATGAGCAAAGTTTACACCGACCACGAAATCCCCGAACACCTGATGGCCCTCGGCCTCACCGAGTGGTACATCGAAGACGGCTGGATCCGCCGGAAGTACAACACCGACGGCTGGCCGCAGACCCTGATGGCCGTGAACGCCGTCGGCTACCTCTGCGAGGCCGCCTGGCACCACGCCGACCTCGCCGTGACCTGGGGCAAGCTCTGGGTGAAGCTGCGGACGCACGACGCCGGCGGCGTCACCGACAAGGATTTTGAGTTGGCGAAGAAGATCGAGGAAATGGTACTCTATCGTCCTGCGGCCGAGACCGCCCTCGCCCCCGGCAACCCGAAGAAGTTCGTCTTCACCAAGACTTGAGGTTCTCTCCCATGACCCGATTCATCCTGTCCTGCTTGCTCCTATTCCCGACAGTGGCGATCGCCGAAGACATCACCGTGAAGGGCGGCAAGCAGGACGCGAACTTTATTGTCATTCGCATGTCGAAAGAAACGGATGTCGCTCGCGGCCCCGGTTTTGAGGGCCTCCGCAACGGTGACGAGAACGTGTTTGTGCAGCTCGACGGCACGGAAAAAGTGGGTGTGGTGAACCGGATCAAATCCAATCAAGAAGTGAAGCTCTCGAGTCGCTTCAACGCGATGTTCGAAATAGCCCCCGAAGAACTCGAAGGGTTCCAATTCACCGAAACCAAAGGTGAACACCTCGACATTACCCGGGGCAAGCGGCCTATACTCCGCTTCGTCAACAAACCGCACGACGAAAAGAATCACTACCTCACCTTCAAACCGTTCCACCAGATGTTCGACCCCAAGGACGGCAAGTCAATCCTCAGCAGTGGGGCGCATCCCCTGTCTAAAGAAGTCCTGTACCCACACCACCGGGGGCTGTATTTCGGCTTCAACAAGATCACCTACGGCGACAAACTGACCGCCGATATCTGGCACGGCACCGACGCTGTTTACAGCACGACCGACAAGATTTTGGAAAAGGTCGCCGGGCCCGTCTTCGCCCGGCACACCGCCGCGATTTCGTGGCATGGCAAAGACGGCAAGACCTTCGCCGACGAGAAGCGCACCGCCACGGTCTACCATGTCCCCGGCGGGACGCTGCTCGATTGGAGCACGGAACTGAGCACGACTCTCGACAGCGTCAAGCTCGACGGCGATCCGCAACATGCCGGCTTCCACTTCCGCGCGACGCAGGAAATCTTCGCGAAAAAGACGGCGAATCAGACCATCTACATCCGCCCCGACGGCAAAGGCAAACCGGGTGAGACCCGAAACTGGGACGCGAAGGCCAAGGATCCGAAGACCGTCGATCTGCCGTGGAATGCGATGAGTTTCGTGACGAATGACAAGCGCTACACGGTGTTGCGCGTGCCGCATGCGGACAACCCGAAGAACACCCGCGGCAGCGAGCGCGACTACGGCCGCTTCGGCGACTACTTCGAATACACCCTGACGCCGAAGACGCCGCTGAAACTGAAATACCGCATCTGGCTGCAAGAAGGCGAAATGACCGTGGAGCAGTGCGAAGCGATCGCCGAAGGATTCAAGCTGTCGAAATGAAGGCTACTACCGTGCTTTCGCTTTTTCCTCGGCGATCTTCAAAGCCGGTAGGGCCGGGGCTCCGAGACCGGCGAGTTGGGCGAAGGCACC
>JBBRUN010000579.1:0-3329 GCA_038247765.1 Gemmatales bacterium
CTGTTAAACGACTGGCGTCGAGTTAAGCATTTGGAAACGAGTTAACGCGAGGGTGTGGGTGTTCTCGCTTAACTCGATTCGGCCCAGCGGCGCACGCAGCGATCCCGCACTTCTGGCCTGACGCCCGAAAAAGGGTCGGGGAAGACTTTCGGCCATTCGCATGTTAAGATAGATCGACGGCGGGTACTGCGTTCGCCGATGGACCCCGGCTCCCGGAGGGCAGCCATGCTTTGGTCACGGATGCGATTCCCGAAGATACTAGTGCCACAAGTCGTATTCGTGGCTTCATGAAGAGGCATAAATTAGCCAGTCTGACTCACTGCAATCTTGCCCATGCTGTCCATTTTACGCTCTGTGTGACCGCCTCCTGCAAGTTGCGTCAAACCTTGTGGGCCGTTGTCTAGGGGAATATGTGAGTTTGGGTAATTTAGCTTCCCAGTGATTGCTTGGATCGTCCTTGTGGCACTAGGGAGTAGTTCTCCGACCTTCCCGACGTGGCTCAAGCGACTCGCGTAAAGCTGCGACTGCTAATCGCCGCGATCTTGGGTGGCGTGTTGAGTACGAACGGGAGAAGAAGGGCAAGGCGGCGGGGGTGAGGACGCACATACTGGTGGCATTCGGGGCGGCGCTCTTCGTTTTGATCCCCCAACAGGTGAAGGTGACTGACGCCGACCTGACCCGCGTGATTCAAGGGCTGGTCGCCGGGGTTGGGTTCCTTGGGGCCGGGGCCGTCATCCGCATCGGCGATCAGGCAGAAGTGATTGGGCTGACGACAGCGGCGGGCATCTGGCTGACCGCAGCGATCGGCCAAGGCTCCGAGAATCGTTGCTACTCCCTGCCCCCCGCCACGATGCAAGTCACTCACTTTGGCAGTTTATTCGCGTTCTGCCACAGCATTTTGAGGGCTTCCTTACCGGCGTTCAACGCTTGCCCGATGACCTTGCGGGTCTTGTCGGCCGAGGCTTCCGCGTGCAGCACCCGCAAAAACTGTACGCCGCGGGCGTCGTCGAGTTGATTCGCCAGTGCCGGGAGGAGTTCGTCCCGTACCCCGGTTTCGCGGTTGTGCGCCGTGCAGACGGGGATCGCGTCGATCACGCCCTTGGCGAATTGCTCCTTCGCCGCGATCACCGCCTCGCGGATCGATTCTTCCTTCGGACGCTCACCGTCTTTCCAATCGTATGGCGGCGCCCACTCCATCGCGGGGCTCAGGCCATCGATGTGCGAAAGCACCAAGAGTACCGGCGGCAGTTTTAACTCCGGTCTCTTGGCGAAGAGCGCCCGGACTCGATCCAGAAACTCGACTTCCGGCTTGCGCGCCGCCGAGCGCGCCGGCACCACAAGCAGCGCGATGTCGGACTTGGCGAACGCATCCGCGGCGGCGGCGACATCGGCGTCCCCGGCGCCTTGGTAGCCGAAGCCGGCGGTATCGATGAGCGACAGCGGCGTGAAGCCTTCCGGATGGAGGTCATACCGCGTCGCGGCGAGCGTCAACGGCGTCGAGGCCACGCCGGCTTTCTGTTCGCCGAAGATCGCATTCACGAGGCTCGATTTCCCCGCCTTCACCGGACCGACTATGGCGATGGTGATCCTGTTCGGGTCGGTCTGCATCCGGTCGCCCGTGGCCATCGGGTCGGGCACGACTGTCACATCGGGCGCACCGGTGTCCGCTGGCGGGGCCTCTTTTTTATCCAGGAGTTCGCGATAGCGTTTCACGCCGACGCGGAGCCGGCCGCTGTTCAACTCGATGAGGTACTTGCCGAGTTCTTGGAGGTACGTCGTGTAGAACCACGTGAGCACGTTGGTCTGCACTTGCTTCATCGTCGTTTGCAGCCCGGCCTTCGTCGCCAGAATTTGGGCACCGGCCCGGACGGGGTCGAGGATCGCCGAGAAGACCCAATACAGGTTCCGCCCGCGTTCGTACCAATCGACGGCCTGCTTCACGCGCTTGAAGTTATTCACACTGATGGCGTGGCTACCGGGGATGTATTTCTCGACGAGCTGCGCCAAGTCGGCGGCGACGAGTTCGGCGCAGGCGAGAATCTCGGGGAGCGTCAAATGGCCGAAGGGATCTTTGGCGCCCGGAACGTAGATCGCCGCGATCTTTTCCACAAGCACCTTGGCGTCGGCGGCATAGCGATTCATATCGCTCAGGTCCTTCTCCGCGAGCGGCGGCACGCTCTCCGAATAGACCTGCACCACGGCCCAAGCCCGCTTGTCGCGCTCCGTCCAATAATTCGGCGCCTCGATCTTGCTCTTCGGCAGGAGCAGCGATTTCTTCCGGCGAGTCCAGTACCACGACAACCCGTAGGCGGCGAAGAAACAGAGGGCCATCGGCCACCACGCGGCGAAGGCGTAACCGTTGTCCCAAAGGTGGAAGACGCCGGTGCCGATGAGAAAGAGCACCGGCGCCGCGAAGAGCAGCGCGACCACACCGATGCGGATCTTCGCGGCGTTCGGCAGGTGGAACATCATCTTCATGCGGGCGCTCCGGGTGCCGGGGGCGTGCCCCACTTGTGCTCGGCTTTGTTCAAATGGTCGCGGTAGATTTTCTTGATGGTCGCCGCATCCGGGGCGTGCCCGGCGTGGGTGCGTTGGTCGTATTCGATGAACGCCCGGCCGAGGGCGTAGGTCGAGGAATACGCGAGACCGGCCCCGACGGCGGAGCCGACGTACGGAATGAACTTGGCGATCTGCCGGATGGCCTGCTGGGCGAGCAGCCCGATGCCAATGGACGCGGAGAGTTCGAGGAAGCGTTTCGCTTCGCCGGGGCTGCCGGACAAATCCGCGAGGGCTTTCACCATGCGCACTTGGATCGACGGCAGCACGAGGAGATCGACGAACGGGATCGGGATCGCCCCGGCCGTGGCCGCGAGTGTGCTGTAGCCGATGATCACCGGGATCGCCCGCTTCAGATAGATTTCCTTGAACTGGGCGTTCACATCGTCGAGCCGCAGCAGTGTCTCGCGATAAGCCGTCGGGAGCATTTCTACGAGCTTCGCCTTCAGCGCGGCGCCGCCGTATTCGGTGTCCTCGAAGCCTTCCACCGGCTTGGTCAGGTCGATGGGGACGACGGCATCGAACAGCCCGGCGAACTCGGTCTTCTGTTTGTCGATCAGGCTCAGCGTCTCGGCGGGTGCGTTGAAGTACGGCTGCGGATGCTGCTGTTGCGGGTAAGATTCGTGCAAGCAGGTGAGGGCGAGCACCACCGGCCGGCGCGGGTTCACCGCGCGCACTTTGCGAAGGGCGTCTTTCAAACCCCCGTGGGCGAAATCGCGCAGCCGGCAGGTGGCGATCATGAGGTGGGCTTGGCCATCGAACGAGGCGAGATC
>JBBRUN010000580.1:0-3317 GCA_038247765.1 Gemmatales bacterium
AATTCCGCTTTCAAATTCCCCACCCGCTTTTGTTCCGCCAGCCGCAGCGTCGGCAAACGTTCCGGCGGCATCGTCATCAGCCGGCAACCGGTCGCATCGACGGCCAATAAATCGATGCCCATGACGATGGCCCCGATCGGCTTCGCCGTCCCCGCCAGCGGGCCGTCCCCTTCCATGCCGACGATCCCATCGACGATGGCCAAGTGCGGCATGTGCGTGAGTGCAATATCGACGATGCTGTTCGGGATGCCGCGCCAATGGAGTTCGTTCTTCGGCCAGCCGTAGCAGATGCCGGGCAGCGACCCGAAGAGATTCTTCAAGCTCAGCGTCGCCCCGGCCCAGTGGTGCGTCTTCAACTTCGGCAGCGACACGAACACGTCCGCATCGAGCACCGTCCGCGAAAGGTACAGGTATTCCAGCCCCGTGGTGCGGCCGAGGTTCAGCGTCTTCACCGGTTCGTCGTGATTAATGTCCACGAAGCGCACGCCGTGCTTGCGGAGGACATCCCCCAGTCCGCTGGCGTTGACGAGGTATTGCACGTTCCGCCAGTGCCCCGGCCCCTCCGCGACGATGATCTCAGCGGCCCCTTCGCGCTTGAAGAATTCGATCACGCCATCGACGAAGCGCGGATCGGTGTTGATGACCTTCCCCCGGCTGAACTCGACGAGGTTCGGCTTCAACACGACCTTCTTCCCCGCAACTGGAACATGCTGGCGGAAGTGCTCGAACTGGGCGTGCAGAATCTCGGCGATGGGTGAGTCGTAGCTGTCGGCCTTGGCGATGTGGACGGCCGAGGTGACCGGTAACGGACGCATCGCCGCGGTGCCGTTGATGACGAAGCCGCGCATCTTCGAACGCAGCTTCCCGAAAAATCCCGTGGCATCGCTAGTCGCCGGGGCCGCTTGATCTTTCGCACTGACGCGGGTGCTGCCGACGACCGCGTGCGTGGCGACCGTCGGCGTGTCGGTGAGTAAGAATGGGTTGCGCGAATCTGTGTTGAGTGCCAGCGAAGCGAGGGCCAGTCGCATCGGGCCGGCGCCGAGTCCATTGGTTTGTGAAGTTTCCTCTGCCAACCCCGCATTCAACCGCTCGTCGATCACTGGCAGTGTGTCTCGCGTCGCGGAATCATCCGCGTGGCAACTCAGCGCGATCTTGATCCACGCGAGGTTTTCCACATCGGTCGTCTGCCCCGCGACCACGCGCAGATACCCCTTGGCCGCGTCGATGCGCGGTCGGTCCTTCACGCCTTGCAGCGCGAGTAGCAGAATCGCCGTCGGGCCGGGGATCGCTTCGGTCTGTTTGCCGAGGATCATCCGGCTGCCATAGTTCGCACCGCCGTGGTCGAAGGCGCGATCGAGTAACAAACGCAAGCCTTCTTGCACGCGCGGGTGATTCCCCTGCCCCGCCGCACGGAGCGCGAGGCACGCCCACGCCGTCGGCTCGACCCACGAGAACGTGTCCGAAGCCCACGGCCACCCGAGCAAGCCCGCGTCGATGTCGCCGGCATCCGACGTTTCGAGCCGGACGACTTTGCCTTCAATGGTCAGCAGTTTATCGATGATCGGCTTCATCTGCGCATCGGCCATGCCCAGCTTGGCCTTGGTGAACAAGACGAGCGCCGTCGGCCACACGGCTTGCGGACGACCGCGCGCCAAGCGATAGCTCCCGTCCCCGGCGGCATGCTGTTCGAGGGCGGGCCAACCCGCTTCGGCGCCCGCGAGGAGGGCGAGACACGTCGGTTCCAAATGAGCCGGTTGATCGGCGCGATAGCCCCAACCACCGTCGGGGGAAATGCAATCGCGGAGTAATTCGAGGGCAATCATGGGCGGTTCCGAAGTACGACGTTGCGCGAGTATAGAATATTATGGATCGAGTTCCCAGACCGGCGCTGCGACGGTCTGGGTACCCCAAGGTTAACCAATGCGTATCGCCCACTTCGATTGTTTCAGCGGCATCTCCGGCGACATGGTACTCGGGGCCGTCCTCGATGCGGGCGTTTCCGCGGACGCCATCCGCGCCGCCCTCGCTTCGCTCGAGCTCCCCATCGAACTGGAAATCGAAAAGGTCAAACGCTGCGGGTTCGCCGCCACCAAAGCGACTATTCACGCGAAGGATCAAGAAGATTACCGCTTCCTGCCCGATGTCGAAGCGATTCTGGCGAAAGGGGCGCTCACGCCAAAGCAGCGGGACTTGGCGACGGCGATTTTCCGGAAGGTCGCCATCGCCGAATCGGTGGCCCATGGAATGCCGCTCGAACGGGTCCACTTCCACGAAGTCGGGGCACTCGACAGTATCGCCGATATCGTCGGCGCCGCCGTGGGTCTGGATTTGCTGGGCGTCGAACGCTTCACGAGTTCTTCCGTGCCGACGGGGAGCGGGACGATCAAGTGCGCCCACGGCATCATGCCGGTGCCGACGCCGGGTACGGTCGAACTGCTGAAAGGGGTGCCGCTGGCGACGTCGGCCATCAAGACGGAACTGACGACGCCGACGGGGGCGGCGATTTTGACCAGCGTCGTGACCGAATACACCGATACCCCGGCGATGACGATCCGCACCATCGGCACCGGCGCGGGGACGAAAGATTTCATCGATCAGCCGAACACCCTGCGTTTGTTCCTCGGTGACACTGCCGTGTCAGCGAACGCGGTGACGGTGTTGGAAACGAATCTCGACGATTGCACGCCCGAGGTGATTGGCTACGCCATCGAGAAATTGTTCGCGGCGGGGGCGCTCGATGTGTTCGCGGTGCCGATTCAAATGAAAAAGAATCGGCCGGGGGTGCTGCTGACGGTGATCGCGGAATTATCTACGGTCTCGGAATTGGAAAACTTCCTGTTCCGCGAGACGGGCACCTTCGGTATCCGCCGGACGCGGGCCGAGCGGACGATTCTCGAACGGGAATCGATTTCGGTGGCGACACCTTGGGGAGGCGTGCGAGCGAAGCGCGGTTGGCGGGCCGGCTACGAGATCGTGTCGCCGGAATACGAAGATTGTGCCCAGGTCGCCCGGGAGAACGGCGTCCCGCTGCGGCTAGTGCTGGAGGCGGTGCGGAGGATCACGGGGTGAGTTCGTGCGGGGCGAGCAATTCGAACGGGTAAACGGGAATGTTGCGGAGGATCCAGAAAGAGATGAATACGATCGCGATGATTTTAGGCCCCCAGACGAATCCTGGCAGCCGGCCCGGAGTAGTGCCCCAAGCGCGGTGCCACAAGTGGCGGAGGAGGAGGAAAAAGGCGACGGGCAGGAGTGAGACCCCCACGGCGTTGTAGGCGAAAGCTTGTTCGACCCGGAGATTCAGCAGCGCGTGCAAGGCG
>JBBRUN010000581.1:0-3317 GCA_038247765.1 Gemmatales bacterium
AGCAGCGCAAAGCGACGGTGGTGACCCACCCCGTCTATGGCTACCGCATGAGCTACAGCCGGATGACGGACGTGCAGGCTTGGATGCTGGCCGCGTACGTTCGCGGTACGGTACCGGCGTACACGGGATTCACGGTGCGCTGATGCAATCGTTCCTCGTCTGCTACGACATCGCCGACCCCAAGCGCCTGCGCAAAGTGGCGAGCATCTGCGAAGACTTCGGATACCGCAGGCAGAAGTCGGTATTTATGGTTCGCTTGTCGGCGAAAGATTCTGTACGCTTGCGATCACGTTTGTATGAAGCGATCAATCTGGCCGACGACCAAGTGTTGTTCGTGCCGGTCTGCCAAGCCTGCCTGACGAAGATCGAAGCGATCGGTCAACCGACACCCCCGCCCGCCGCAACCGACATCGTGATGGTGGTGTGAGTTTGGAAGAATGCTCAGAAGTACCCGTGGTGACCCATGCTCGAATTCGCCGAAACATTCGCCAAACTCACCGGCAACCCACCGTTCCCGTGGCAGACTGCGCTCTATGAGCGCTTCGCCTCGGATCGGGAGGACAACATCCCGAAGGCGTGCAATCTGCCGACGGGTTTGGGGAAGACGTCGGTGATCGCGATCTGGCTGATCGCATTGGCGAAGGGGAAGAACGTGCCGCGGAGGTTGGTGTACGTGGTGAACCGCCGCACCGTCGTCGATCAGACGACGGATGAAGTGGAGAAGTATCAGAAGAACCTCGCGATAGCTGGGATCACCCAATCGCTGGCCATCAGCACGCTGCGTGGACAATTCGCCGACAACCGCGAGTGGAGCGCCGATCCCTCGCGACACGCAGTGATCTGCGGCACCGTGGACATGATCGGCAGTCGGTTGCTGTTCTCCGGGTACGGCGTGGGGTTCAAGGGGCGGCCGCTGCACGCGGGGTTCCTCGGGCAGGATGCGCTGTTGGTCCACGACGAAGCGCACTTGGAACCGGCATTCCAGAAGTTGATCGAAGCGATTGAGACTGAACAGCGCGACCAGGAGAAGGCGGTTCCGCTGCCGTGGTCGAAGTTCCGTGTGATGGAACTGACCGCCACTTCGCGGGGGACGGGGGATGTCTTCTCCCTATCCGCAGCCGACGAAGCCGATCCGATCGTCGAAAGCCGCATCCACGCCGGGAAATCGCTGGCCTTCCACACGGTCGCCGACGAGAAGAAGCAACTCGCGGACAAACTCCTCGCACTCTGTCACGTCCACAACGATTCGAATAAAGCGATCCTCGTTTTCGTACGAACGGTCGATGTCCTGAACACCGTCGTGACGGGCCTGCGCAAGGCGAAGTGCGAAGTCCAGCAATTGACGGGCACGATGCGCGGTCTCGAACGCAACAGGATGGCCGATCCACGCAAGCCGGGGGGATGCCCGATCTTCGCCCGGTTTCTGCCTCCGCCGAAAGAGAGTGCGGACGAGAGCGAACGCTGGGTCGTTAAGCCGAAAGAGGGCACGGTCTTCCTCGTCTGCACGAGCGCAGGGGAAGTCGGCGTCAACATTTCGGCCGACCACCTCGTCTGCGACCTTTCGCCGTTCGACAGCATGGCCCAGCGTTTCGGCCGCGTAAACCGCTTCGGAGCGTGTTCCGATACGCGCATCGACATCGTCTCTCCAGTTGCGTTCGACGAGAAGGAACTCGATTCGCGCCGCAAGAAGACGCTGGCCCTGCTGAACTTGCTCAATGGCATCGGTAGCCCGGCCGCGCTGGGGAAGCTCGACCTCGATGCCCGGATCGCGGCCTTCTCCCCGCCGCCGACAATCCTCCCCGTCACCGACATCTTGTTCGACGCCTGGTCGCTCACGACCATCCGCGACAAACTCCCCGGCCGCCCGCCGGTCGCCGAGTACCTGCACGGCATCAGCGAGTGGGAACCGCCGCAGACAAAGGTGGCGTGGCGCACCGAAGTTTGGGAGCTGAACCGCACGTTCGACAATGAGCGCGAACGGAAGCAGTTCCAGAAGTACGCGGCCGAACTGCTCGACGACTACCCCGTAAAGAGCCACGAACTTTTGGCGGATCGCACCGAAAGGGTCTTCAACGCCCTGAAGAAGCTCTCGGCCGCGCCGGACACGCCCATCTGGATTCTCGACGAGGACGACCGCGTCGAAGTGACGACGCTCAAAAAAATCCTCGAAGGCGACAAGGACGACCTCGGCGACAAAACGATTCTGCTCCCTCCGCAAGCAGGCGGACTGGAAAAGGGATTGCTCGATGGCGCATCGAAATATGATTCGACACGCAAGGATTATGAAGTGGCCGATGAGTGGTTCGATAAGACCGGACCACTTCGACTGCGGAAGTGGAATGACGAAACGAAGCCAGCCAAGATGAAGTTGGAACGCGACATTGAATTCCGCAACGGCGACGACGAGGACGCCGAACCGACCAAGATTTGGTACTGGTTCGTGCGGCCCACCTTCGCCGACGCCGATGCGAAAGCATCGCGCGAGTACGGATTGCAAGCCCACCTCGACGATGCGAAAGCGGCCGCCGAGAAATTCGTGACGGCTCTGGTGAAGGACGCCAAGCTGCGAGATGCCATCGTACTCGCGGCGGGGTTCCACGATCTCGGCAAGGATCGCAGTCGCTGGCAGCGCGGCATTGGCAACGCCGACTACCCGGCCAAGAAGCTGGCGAAGTCGGGCCACCGCCGAGCCGCGACGGAGCGATCCTCGTACCGCCACGAATTCGGTTCGCTGCTCGATGTGGGCGAACGAAAAACTTTCAAAGACTTGACTCCAGAGTTGCAAGAACTCGTACTCCACCTGATCGCCGCACACCACGGACGCGCCCGGCCGCACTTTCCAACGGACGAAGTGTTCGACGACAACCATCCCCATGACAACGCGTTGTCACTCGCGGCCGAAGTCCCCCGGCGCTTCGCACGGCTACAGCGGAAGTACGGACGCTGGGGGCTAGCGTATCTGGAATCGCTCGTCCGCGCCGCCGACATCCACGCCTCCAAAAAAGCGGAAGGAAGTGACTCGTGATCCGCGTCGCCATCGATCCGACTAATCCGGGTCAGTTCTTCGCCTGCTGCGGCCTGCTGGAGTTGGCCGACCGCCTCTGGCCCGGCGCGGAGGGCTGGTTCGAGAAGGAATCGTTCCACGTCAAGTGCGAAGGAACTTTAGAGCAATTGATCGACAAATTGCTCACAACGCAGCTCACTCTCATCGAGAGCGAAGACATCTATTCTTCGCCTGGTCGACTCGCCGAACCATTCGACCTAAGGCTCGATTGGTGGCTCGACAAACGATCGGGTGGAACGAGCCTGAAACCGTG
>JBBRUN010000582.1:0-3298 GCA_038247765.1 Gemmatales bacterium
AAGTCATCGTCGGGACTGTCCGAACCCGAAGTGTCTTTCGTCGCGGAAAGCACCTCGAACTCCGCAAGCTTTACGGACTTCGTAGGAGCTTCCCCCCGGGCCCCTTGGCGGACTTCGATCTCGCGGAACACCTCGTCGTCGGTGAATCCTTCCAAAGCATTCTTCACGGGTGGCTTCTTCGCCCGATCCCGCTGCAACTCTTCGAGCGTTTCGACGTATTGGAGGAAATTCTCCCAGACCTGATTCACGGCCTTTTCCAAGGATTCATTGCGATCGGGGAGCGAAATGACGCTCATCACTTGGGGGAAGTAGGCATTGCTGGCGTGGCGGACGAGCAACCGGTTCAGCTCGGTGCATTCCTCGCGGTTGTAAGCTCCGAGCCAGGGCCGGTCGCCGCTGCATTTGAGGAGCACGCCGGGAATCGTCGCCTCGCTGAGGCTGCGCTGTTCCCCGCATTCGCAGCGGACGACGATCTCTCCCAAGTCGCCGCTCGTGCCGCGCTCGTCGATCCAGAGCGGCCGCCGGCACTCCGGATTCTTCGTGTGGATCAAACGGTACCAGTCGATGTCGCCAATGTGCCCATTCCGGCACGCCCGGACGAATCGGATCGGGACGACGGGATGCTTCTTCTTGGCGTCGTCGATGTACTTTCCGCGAGTGAGTCCGCGGCGGGCGATGAGGTGTCGCGAGCGGCCGTTCCCATCGCTCTTCGCCACGTCCTGCGTGATGAACCACTCGGGGAATTGCCAAACTGTAATACCGGTTCGGGGCGCCGTCGTGTCTTCGTTGTCCGGCGGCGGTGCGAAGAGCCGGAGCGCCGGAATGTTGAGCAGTCGCTTCAGCTTCTCGACGAGGCGGGGTTCGTGGATCTCCTCACTCACGGAAAACCAGTGCTCGAGCCCGCCTACGATTGCCGATTGCTCTGGGAGATCGACGAGCGACCCGGGGCCGAACGTCGTGACGACCTGACTCCGCCGGAGCTGGCCGTGCGGGCGTTTGTTGGGCTGGCTCATTCCGTCTCCTCCACTTCGACGTTATCGAACGTCTTCACCCAGAGGTTCACGCTCGGTTCCACGTCGCGCATGGAGCGGTTGGCTCGAAAGCGGCGGTGCCGCAACGGGAGCTTCTTCAACTCGGGATCGAGGAAGGCGTGCAGGAGGGGCTTCGGGGAACCCGCTTCGCTCGGGTTGTACTGCAGGGCGATGCCCTGATCGTTGTAATCCTTGGCGATCTTCTCCCATTCGTCCAGCAGCATCCGCGAGGTCTGCAGCACCTTGAGTTTGAGTTCCTCGGCGCCGTCAGTCGCGGTCGCTTCGGCGCGCGCGGCCAGCACTTGCGCGACCCAATCGAGCTTGAACCGACTCGCCAGGATCTCTCGCGCCCCGAGCGGAGCCGTCATTCCCGGAGTACCGTGCCGGGCGAGTGCGACGAGTGCGCCCGCCAGCCCGCGATCCAGTGCCCGTGGCGAGAACGGCGTGACGCTCGTCGCTTCGACACTGCGGTAGAAGGTTTCGTGGTAGTGAGCGAAGCGCTCGTAGTGGGAGCGGTCACGTGGCCGGTGGATGTTGAGGACCGTCACGACCAAGCCCGGCTTGTCTGTGGCCGCGCCCCGAACATCCCGGCCGACGCGGCTGCTCGCTTGGATGTACTCGGCGCTCGTCTTCGGCTGGCCGAGTACGACCATCAGCCCGAGCCGGGTGATGTCGAGGCCGACGGAGATCATGTTCGTGGCGATGGCGACATCGACACGCTTCTTCTCGTGGAATGGCAATGCGAGGAGTCGCTTCGCCTCGGCGACTTTGTCGGTCGGAATCCGCGACGTGAGTTCGATCACGTCGTAGTTGATCTTCCGCTCCGCGAACGTCCCCTCGGCTTCTCCCACCCGCTTGCGCGTGCCGTAAGCGGTGAGGCGCGTGCTCACTTCGTCTTCGACGATCCGTCGGCTCCCGCCCAGTTCCCGGAGGCTGTTGAAGTAGCCGACGAGTGTCATGTACGGGTCGGCCGGGTTCTGGAGGTTCTTCGCGCCGCCGCAGGCGACGTACCACTTCTGGGCCGCCGCCATCGTGGCGAGGTAGGTCCGCAGCAGGATGACCTTGAGACTCCGCCCCTGCGCTGCGACGCCGACGTAAAGTCGCGGACAACTCTCCGCAGGATTGTGAACTCGGGCGAAGAAAGAGTCACGTCGATCGGGGCCCTGCGGAGGGAAGATGTCCACTTCGCGTCGGTTGAACAATGCCCGAATCTGCTGGTCGGCGCGGCGGACGGTCGCCGTCGAAGCCACGATCTTCGGCCGGATCTTTTTGCCATTTACGGTGCGCGAGCAAAGTTCGTCCAAGGCCGATTCGTAGAGCCCGACCATCGTGCCCATCGGTCCGGAGATCAGGTGGAGTTCATCTTGGATGACGAGGTCGGGCGGGTGGAGTGGCCCCGGCAGGGGCGCCCCGACGCCCGGCTCGCACGGACCGTAGAAGCCGCCGCGGTCGGATCGATCCACCCGGCCGAAGAATCCGCCGACGGCCCCGGTCCAGGGCATCGCCGCGAACTTATCGACGGTGGCGACCATGAAGCAGGGCAAGCGCCGGTAGATCGGCTCATCGACCGCGAGCACCGGTAGCGGGTTCTTCCGGCTGAAATCGCACGACGAATTGGCACAGGTGATCCGCAAATCGGTCGGGAAATCGCTATTTGGCGTGAGGCGGAACGATTCGGGGATGAACTTGGTTCCGCACCAGGGGCACTCTTCCAGCGGAACCGGCGGCGACTTCTGGCTGTTGCTCTTGTAGGCGATGGTCTTCGCCCGCGCCGACTCGTTCTTGCCATCTCCCTTTTGCCCCATGATGTTCGGCGTCGCCGCTTGGCCGACCCACAGCCCGATCTCGAAAGGCCATTCACCGAGTCGCTTCGGGTCGAGTTGCCGTTCCAGTTCGAGGGCGCAGATGAGCGTGGACGCTCGGCTCAACTGGTCGAGCGTGAGCAGCCGGAGCGTGTAGCGCATCAGCACGCTCAACCCTGCCGACTGCAGGCCGGGATTCTTCAACCGACGGAGGACGAGCGTGAACGCGGCGAGGCCGAGGTAGGCTTCCGTCTTCCCGCCCCCGGTTGGGAAGAAGAGCAGATCGACCACTTCGCGGTCGGCGTCCGCGGGTTCCGCGATCCCCTTGAGGTTCATCAGCACGAAGGCGAGTTGGAACGGCCGCCATGACGGGGCCTCGACCGATGCGGGGTCACGTCCGCGCATCGCACCGAACCTCTGCCGGGCGGCGCGGGCCATCACCCTGTTGGCCATATTGAACGCTTC
>JBBRUN010000583.1:0-3266 GCA_038247765.1 Gemmatales bacterium
CAATATGGGGTTTCGCCGCCTCGCGGTTGCGCCCTAGCAAGGCCGAGCCGGTCGGGATTTGGCTAACACGGCGGCAACGCTTTTCGTGGGATTGTTTAACGAGCATACCGACTCTACTCAATGGCGGTTTCATCATGGTCGCAACCGCAATGTCAGATTCGACGCGCGAGGCGGCACTGCGGTCATCGGCCAAGGCTCTGAGCCGGGCGGTTGCATACGAGCTACCACCAGAATTGGACCGGCGAATTTTGGATCTCGGCGAACGGAAAGTCGAACTCTCCGATCATGAACGGGCCGAGTTGATGGCTTGGGTCGCGTTCGTTCAAGAACGCTCGCTCGAGAAATTCTCTTCGGAACTCGCGTTGCGCAAGCTCAACGATGCCTTCCCCGAACTCGCCGAACTGTGAGTCTCTTTTCGCCGTCCCGTAGAGCGGAAGTCACGGCACGGGCCGAACACCGGTGCGAATATTGCCACTTGCCGACGCGCGGCCAAGTCGCCACTTTCCCCATCGATCACATCATTCCGAAACGGACCGGCTCGAGCCACGATCCGGAGAATTTGGCTCTCGTTTGCCCCCAACGCAATGCCCACAAGTGGACCGCGATCCAGGCGCAGGATCCGGCGACCGGCCGCTTCGTTGCGCTGTTCCATCCGCGCTGCGACGACTGGAATGAGCATTTCGAATGGCTCGGTGACGGCGAACTCGGCGGTCGAACACCATGCGCCCGGGCCACGGTGGTGGCACTGCAAATGAATTCGCCGACCATGATCGACTTGAGGAGACTCTTGTCAAGCCTCGGTTTGTTCCCAGAATCGAGTTGACCTGTTCGCCGGAATGTCGGAGTGACGGTATCCCGCGTACTTCGCCTATAAAAGCACCATGCCTTCCAAACTCACCCCCGAAATCTTGGCCCGCATCGACAAGCTCGAACTCGACGCCCGGCAGGTCGTCGAGGGGTACTTGTCCGGCCGGCACCGTTCGCCGCGCTTCGGCTTCGCCGTGGAGTTCGCCCAGCACCGCGAATACGCCCCCGGCGATGACATCCGCCATATCGACTGGAAGGTTTACGCCCGCACCGAACGCTACCACCTCAAGCAGTACGAACAGGAAACGAACCTCGTCGGCTGGCTCGTGATCGACGCCAGCGAGTCGATGAAAGTCGGCACCGTCCGCGGCCCCGACGGCGCGACGAGCACCAAGTACGACGTCGCCTGCACGCTGGTCGCGGCCCTCGCCTACCTCATGGTGCAGCAGGCCGACAGCATCGGCTTCCAGATGTACGCGGCGAATTTGAAGCTCGGCCTAAAACCGCTCGGCGGGCCGAGCCGGGTGCGCGAAGTGGTTCGGGCCCTCGTCGAAGGGCCGTACCGCGAACCGGCGAACACGGGACGCGCCCTGACTGAGATGGCCGGGCTATTCGGCCGCCGCGGCATCGTCTTCCTCTTCAGCGACTTGCTCGACGAACCGGCGGAATTGATCGCAGGCCTGCGGATTTTGAAATCCCAACGACACGAAGTCGTGATCTTCCAGGTCCTCGATGCGGCCGAGGTCGACTTCAACTTCCGCCAGCCGACGCTGTTTCAAGGATTGGAACAGCTCCCGGAAATCAGCACCGACCCGCTGACCGTACGCGACAGCTACTTGAAGGCGTTCGCCGCGCACCAAGCCGAGATCGAAGCGATTTGTCTGTCGATGCAGATCGACGTAGTGCGCGTCCGGACGGACGATGACATCGGCCTGACACTGGCGATGTATTTGCAGAAGCGCCAGCGGAAGTGAGTCTTCTCCGGTTCCCCTCTCCAAGCGGATTCAATCGCGGCACCCATCCGCGTCCGGATCACTCACCCGCCCGCCACAAACCCGAACAGCACCTCCGCCGCGGCGTCCAATTCCGCCACGTCGATCCATTCGTCTTTGGTGTGGGCTTGGGCGATGTCGCCGGGGCCGAAGACGACCGCGGGAATCCCCGCTTCTTGAATCGTACTGGCGTCGGTGCCGTAGGGGACGTTCCACACTTCGTGCTTACCGCGCACGCGGTCGATGGCGGCGCTCAAACGATCCACGTATTCTTCGCCCCCTTTCGGCAAAAGCGGCGGGCAGGCGAGCTTCGGCGGCAGCGTGGTGAACTCGAATCCTTTCAGCCGGCGGTTCAAATCTTCGATGGCTTCGCCCGGCGATTCCCCCGGCAACAAGCGGCGGTCGATGTCGATGACGCAGCGATCCGGGACGGTGTTCGGGCTGACGCCGCCGTGGATCATGCCGACGACGAGCGTCCGCGCCCCGAGGTTCGCGTCGGGCGTCCGCGCTTGCAGTTCGTTCGCATAGGTTTCGATGGCCGTGAGGATCGCCCCCATCCGGTAGACCGCATTGACCCCATCTTGCGGTTTGGAACTGTGGCAAGCCCGACCGGTCGTTTCGATCTGCCAGCGGACGACGCCCTTGTGCGACCGCACGATGTTCAAATTCGTCGGCTCCGCGACCACGGCGAAGTCGGCCTTCAGGCCCGATTTCACGAGGGCTTGCGCACCGAGGAACGTGTGCTCTTCGTCCACGGTGAAGGCGAGGATCACGCGCGGCGCATGCGCCGGTTTCTCCAGCACCAAGCGGCGGAAGGCGCCGTACATGGCCACGCCGCCGCCTTTGACATCGCAGGCGCCGCGGCCCCAGAGCTTGCCGCCGCGAATGATGCCGCCGAAGGGGTCGATGGTCATGCCGTCCACGGGGACGGTATCGGTGTGGGCTTCGAGCAAGATCGTCGATGAACCGGTGCCGGCGAACGTTGCGATCAAGTTGTCCCGACCCGGTGCGACCGGCTGCCTGCAGACTTCGACGCCGAGGGTCCGCAGCTCCGCCTCCCAGCGGTCGATGACGCGGGATTCGTGCAGGATCTCGGGGGGCAGATCGATGCGGCCCATCGGGTTCACCGAGGGCAACTGGACCAACTCGGCCAATAATTGCGGGAGAGCCAGCATCGGGCACCTGCCGGGGGAAAAGGCCCGCGGAACTGCGAACCCATTCAAGCTATTGATCCTCAAGTTGTCGGCGGCGCGGGTTACGGCGTCGGCACGGTCACTGCGCGCCGGCTTTGGCTTCTCGGCAGGCAGCTTTTTCCGCACCGATCCGAAAATTCGTCTGGATTTTTTGAAACGGGAGCGTATACTTCTCCACAGCGATAGCATTCGAGTTGGGTCGTGATCCCCTTTTGCATCGTTCCGCCGTTCTCCGGCTGAGCGTATCCCGATTCTGCCAGCAACCAAGAGCGAC
>JBBRUN010000584.1:0-3264 GCA_038247765.1 Gemmatales bacterium
ATCCTTTCGGGGATTCCCGAGGCGTGCTGCGAGGGGCCATTCGGCCAGAGGGGCTCTCCGCCGAAGGCGTCGCGCTGCTTCTGCTTCACCTCCGCGAACAGGATCCCGCCCCGGCGGAGTTCCCGTCCGGCGTCGTTGGTTTCGAAAGGCGGGATCTGCACGCGGAAGGCGATGTCCGCTTCGGTGTTGTCGTCCTCGGGGATTTCCACAATCCGATAGCCGATGCCCAAAGTCATCGCCACGGCGATAGCCGAGCCGCCGAACCCCAGCCGCAAGAGGGCTCGGCGCTGGCCGAGTTGATCGAGCGCCCAACTCCAGACGAGCGCCCGCGCCGTCGCCAGCGCCAGCAGCGGGGGAATCCACAATTGGTACCAGTGGATGCCGCCGGACAAAAGCGACGGCAGCCAGAATGCGACGATGGAACCGCCCGTCATCAGGCCCACGGCCGTGCCGACGGCGGCCTTGCGGAAGAGCATCCCCGCGAGGTGGCCGAAAGCGAAGCCGTAGATCGGCCAGAGCCAGAGGTACTCGGCGACCGGAAAGCCGCGGTCTAGGAATAAACGCGAATGGAACGCCACGGGCACGATCGGACCTCTTTCGACGATGCGCGCGGCGGCCATCGAAGGCAGCGCCAGTAGCACCACGAGCAGCGCGACGAGCGCGAGGCCGTACACGACCTTGGCAAGCCAGAGTTGACCGAGGGGCATCCGCCGCTCGGCCCAGAAGCGGAACGACCCGGCATTCTGCTCGTCGCTCCAACCGGTGACGCCGACGATGGTGCCGAGCATCAACGTTGTCATGGGCCAGATGAAGAGCGCGGGGACCGACGGCTGCAGCAACGACAGCCCCGACACGACGGTGATGGAAGCGAGCACGATCGTGAGGACGAGGTTCTGCCGGGCGACGACCCAGAGTGCGGCGCGGAAGCCCCGGCCGACACCGAGCGAAAATCGGGGCAGGCGGATCGATCGACCGGGATCGACCGATAGGCCCTTGGCCGCGCGGACATCGCGTGCGAAGCGGTTGCGATCGGGGGCTGTGAATATCCAGGCCGAGATCGCCAGCGGTATGACGATCAGGCCGAAGAGCGTGCCGGAGAGGGCGTATTCGGTGTGGTGGACGGTGGCGTTCGACCCCCAGACGCCCGTGCTGATGCGGTCGAAGACTTGCACGCCGATGGCGCAGAGCGGGTACAAAATGAACGTGAGGGGCAACGTCGAAAGCAGGCCCACACCGCAGGCGCCCAGCGATGTTTTCGCATACGCCGAACCGAGCGTACCCCAACTGAACGCGGCGAGTGACAGCGACATCGTCATCAATGCCCAGAAGGGCAAGCGCGAGGTCGGGCCGACGACCCCGGCGCCCGCGGCCACCGCGAAGAGCGCCCCCGAGGCGATCAGCACCAGCACCAACCCCGCCAGCACTTTCCCGAGCCAGATCCGCCAGCGCGGTACGGGAAGCTGCTCCAGATAGGGGAACGTGCCTTGCTCGCGCTCGCCGGCGAAGAGCGTCCCCCCGACGACGATCCCGGACGCGACCATGAGCAGGACGACGGCCAGCGTCTTCGGCCCGAGCGATTGGCGGACTTCGCCGAACGAATCGGCGACGGACGGAAACAGCAGGCCCGCGGCGACCAAGACCCCGGAGCCGAGGATCACGAGCGCCGCGACGATGAGGCCTTGTTCGCGGAACTCCTTCCAAATGAGGGCGCGGTTCACGTGAGCACCTCCTCGCGGGTCCGGGCCGACGCCGGGCGAAACGCGGTGCCTTCCGGCGGCAACGGGGCCATGTAGGCGGCGTAGATGTCTTCGAGCCCGACGGGGCCATCTTCGAAATCGGTGACCGCCGACGAATCGCGCAGGGCTTCGAGCGCCAGCGGATCGGGGTCCTGAATCAGGTACTGCACCGAGCGCCCGGTGCGGGTCGATTCGAGCACCCGCCCCAAAATCGACAGATCGGGAGTCGGCCCAACGGCGCGGAAACCGACCCGGCGGAACCGGCCGCCGAGATCATCGAGTGTCGCCGCGAGCGGGATATGGCCGTCCTTCACAAAGGCCGCGTGGCTGATGAACCGCTCGAGTTCCGAGATCGAGTGGCTCGAAATCAGGATCGTCCGCCCCTCGGCCGCGAGTTCGACCAAGCTGCCGAGGAACTCCCGGCGCGTCCGCAGATCGAGGCCCGACGTCGGTTCGTCGAGGAGCAAAACTTCGGGATCGGGCGAGAGCGCCAGCGCCAACCCGACCCGGGCATAGCCCCCTTTGCTCAGATCTTTCAGGCGCTTGTTCGGATCCAAGCCGAGCTTCGCGGCCCAGTCGAGGTAACGCTCCTTGTATCCGGCGAGGTGGAACGCCGCGGCGAACCAGCCCATCTCGGCGACGGTCATCCAGTCGTACAATTTCGGCCGATCCGGCACATACCCGACGCGGTGGCGCAGGTCGGCGGCCTTGGCCCACGTGTCAATGCCGAAGATTTCGGCCCGTCCCGAGTTGGGCGGTACTTGGCCCGTCAGCACTTTCATCGTCGTCGATTTGCCGGCGCCGTTATCGCCGAGCAGGGCGTACACGGCCCCGCGCGGCACGCGCAGATTCAAACCTTCGACGGCGGCCTTGCCCCGGTACTTCACCGTGAGTCGGTCGATGCGGATCGCGAACGATTCGGGAACGTCGGTCATGTGCGGCTCCAGGTCGGTCTCAGCGGGAAGACTTGTTCGGCCATTCATCGTCGATGAGCTTGTGGACATCCGTCGGCGCGAGGCCGGCCGATGCCGCTTCGCGAACCGTCTCCCGCACGCGGTCGCGGATGAGCTCTCGACGTCGGTCGCGGCAGAGCTTCGGAGCCCCCGCGGTCACGGCCATGCCGAGGCCACGACGCGGCTCGATGACGCCGAGTCGCTCGAGTTCCTGGAACGCCCGCGTGACGGTGTTGGGGTTCACCGTGAGCTGCACGGCGAGGTCGCGGACGCTCGGGACGAGATCCCCCGGTGCCAAGTCGCCGCCGGCCACGGCGAAGACGATCTGCCCGGCGATCTGTTCGTAGATGGCGGCCGAGGAATCCGGCCGCAAACGGATAGTCACGACAGGCGTCCCGCCGAATTGGTGTACCAGTTATCTAGTACAGTAAATCGGCGCAGGGATTGCCGCAAGGGGAATTGCGGAAAACTTCTGCGGACGCTAAACTCCATAATCTCTGATCGATGGAGGATGGGAATGGAAGTCGAATATTCGCCGGGCATCCAACTTCTGCCGGATCTCAAGTCGAAAATGC
>JBBRUN010000585.1:0-3261 GCA_038247765.1 Gemmatales bacterium
ACCTTGTCTTGCACTTCGGTGGTGGTGTCGTTCTTGCTGCGGATTTCCACAACCAACTTCGGCATCGTTTCGAGGTAACCTTCACGCGAGTATTTCGCCGGGAGTTGATCGCTGGTCAAGAAGGCCGCATCGGCCCCGAGTACCCGATCCGGCGCCCGCCGGAGGATAATGCCGACCTCGCCGTAGGCATGACCGAGGCCTTTGCATTCCGCTTCGCGATCGAGGATTCGACCCACGACATGCTGCTTGCGACCGTGGTCGCCACCGGGCGGAGCCATTACGAGGAGCACTCCGTCGTCGAGTTCGTAGCGCACATCGCCCCCCGGCAGGGATGTCGGCAGCTTAGCCAAGTCCGCCGCGGTGAGCGGGCGGGGCCAAGTCAATAGTCCTGGATGGCGGGTGGCGGTCATGGCGCCATTGTAGATGAACCGACTCGCGGAGGCCAATCTTGGAGGTTTTGTAGGTCACGCTGTGCGTGACGCCACTCACTTGACGGACTTGCACCGGCATCAAGCACAGCGTGACCTACGAAACAACTCATCGCGTATAAACTCCGAGAATTGTTGCTAAACCCTTGGTGAGCCAGCACAACGGTCGGCCATGCGGTTTAGCTTTCGGAGCTTTCGCTGCTTTCGCTGCTTTCAGCAGGGGGGGTATGCAGAATGACCGAAAGCTAAAACCTAAAGTTAATTCCAAACGAAATCCCCGTACCGGATTCTCACCGAAGTCACGCTTCGCGCGGCATCCCTTGGCCAATGCCTGCGATTCCGCTATACTATCAGACTTCCACCCCAGAAATCGTGTTGGGGGTGATTCGCGCACCTGCAGCCGGCGAAGCGCAATGCCCATAGCGGCAAGCCTTTGCGCCGGAAACGGAGGCCTTACGTGGCGTTAGTCGATGTCAAAGATTTGCTCGAAGCCGGCGTCCATTACGGGCACCGCGCGAGCCGTTGGAACCCGAAAATGCGGCCGTATATCTACGGCAAGCGGAATTTGATCCACATCATCGACCTCCGGGAAACGGTTCGCGGGCTGCTCCGCTCGTACCGCTACCTGTCGCAGGTCGTCGGCAAAGGCCAACTGGTGCTCTTCGTCGGCACGAAGCGCCAAGGCAAAGAAATCTTGGCGACCGAAGCGGCCCGCTGCGGCATGCCGTACGTCAACGAGCGCTGGCTGGGCGGCACGCTCACGAACTTCAAGACGATCCGCAATCGGCTGAATCGGTTGAAGGAACTCGAGACGATGTGGCTCGGCGAAGGCGACCGCCACGAGCGCCAAGACATGAACAAGTACATCGCCACAATGATGACCGAAGCCGGCAAGCTCGACCAGAACAAAGCCCCGGAATCGGCGACCATCCACCGCTACAGCAAGAAAATGGTGTCGAACCTCAACCGCGAGTTGCTGAAGATCCGCCGGAACTTGTCGGGCATCCGCGAGATGAACCGCCTGCCGGACGCGCTCGTGATCGTCGATCCGAAGCGCGAGCACATCGGCATCAAAGAAGCCCAGCGTATGGGCATCACGACCATCGCCCTGATCGACACCGACAGCGATCCGGATCCCGTCGATTTGCCGATCCCCGGCAACGACGACAGCATCCGGGCCATCGAAGTGATCGTGTCGAAGCTCGCCGATGCGGTATTGGAAGGCAAAGCCGCCCTGCCGCCGGAACAACAAACGCAAGCCCGCGGCGCCAGTGTCGGCGGCGGTCGCCAAGAACAACGCGGACCGGCCCCGCGCGGTCCGATGAACCAACCCGCCCCGGCCACTGTCGGTTAATCGCAGTCAAGAATTTCACCGCAGAGAAAGAAGAGGACGCAGAGAAGAGAATCAGAAAAGTTGCATTGGGTTGGGTCAAAACGTTAGCATGACTCAGTTTTTCAACTGTCTCTGAGATCTCTTCTTTCTCTGCGGTGAAAATTGTCCTCTCTCTGCCTTTGTGGTTCATTCACCCGATTCTTTGAGAAAGCTATGAGCACGATTTCCGCTTCGGCTGTGAACGAACTCCGCAAGCTCACCGACCAGCCATTGATGGACTGCAAGCGCGCCCTCACCGAAGCCGAGGGAGACATGGAAAAAGCCGTCGTGATCTTGCGTCTGCGGGGCAAGAACGTCGGCACCAAGCGCGAAGGAAACGAAACGGCCGAGGGCCGCGTGGGTGTCTGCATCGCAGCGCCGATTGCGGCCATCGTCGAGTTCCGCTGCGAGTCCGCCCCGACTGCCAAGAACGACCGCGTCCTCGCCCTCGTCGATGATTTGGCGAAGGCAGTCGCCGCGACGAACCCGACCGATGTTTCCGACTTGTTGACCAAGCCATTTGGCGAAGCCACGGTGTCGGACCGCCTCACGGACGTCGTCAGCGTCATCCGTGAGAAGATGATCGTCCAGCGCTTCGCCCGGCTCGAAGGGGGCGTCTTCGGCCAGTACATCCACCACGACGGTTCCGTAGGGGCTTTGTTTCAGTGCGAAGGCACCGGCAGCCACGATGAACTGCTCCGCGACATCTGCGCCCACATCGCGGCCCTCAACCCGCCGTACATGGTGACCACCGACGTCCCGGCCGAAGTGATCGCCAAGGAACGGGCCATCCTCGTCCAGCAGATCCAAGAAGACCCGAAGAACGTCGGCAAGCCGGCGAACATCTTCGAAAAAATCGCCGAAGGCAAAGTGAAGAGCTGGTTGTCCGAAACCGTGCTCTTGGAACAGCCGATGGCCAACACCGCCAAATACCCCGGCACCACCGTCGGCGCCGCCCTGACCAAAGCCGGCCTGAAGCCGACGAAGTTCGTCCGCTACAAAGTCGGCGCTATCGTTTAATCATTCCGAATTACGAACACCGCATTTGAGGTTCCGATGCCGCACACGAAGAGCGCGATCAAGCGCCTGAAACAAGCCGAGAAGCGCCAGAAACTCAACCGGCGCATGTTGAAGCTCGTGAAGATCCAAACGAAGGAACTCGCCGCGTCAATCAAGACCGGCGATCCGGTGAAGATCGTCCCCGTGCTGAGCGCCACCGCGAAGAAGCTCGACCAAGCCGCCGCGAAAGGGTACATCCACCCGAACAAAGCCGCGCGGTTGAAGTCGCGCGCCGCCAAGAAACTGCACGCCCTCGAACAGGCCCCCGCGCCCAAGGCGTGAGCCGTGGCCGAGTCATCGCAACTTACAACGCCGTGGCCGCACCCCCCCGCCGGGTGGGCGGCGGCGGGGGGTTTTTTTAGGGGTGGGGGGCGGGTAGGAAAGGTGGAAAACAACACCCCC
>JBBRUN010000586.1:0-3260 GCA_038247765.1 Gemmatales bacterium
CCTCGGGGTGGGGGGGTCGGCCCCCTCGGCGGTTTCTCACCCGCCTTCCCGCGGGGGGCGGCGCCCCCCCCGCCGGTTATCCTCGCCCTTTCACTGCCCACCCCGGGGGCGCCCCCCCCCCACCGCTCGGGTCAGCATTTTTTGGAGCCTCCCCCGATGCCCGTCCTCCCCATCGCCGTTGGCCCGTACACCGTCGGCGGGGGCCAACCGCTCCTGCTCATCGCCGGTCCGTGCGTCATCGAGTCCGAAGCCCATTGCCTCAAGCTCGCGCTCGACCTGCGGCAGATCGCCGAAAACCTCGGCATCCACCTCGTTTTCAAGGCCTCGTTCGACAAAGCCAACCGGAGTTCGGGGAAGTCGTACCGCGGGCTGGGGATGCACGAAGGCCTGCGGATTCTCGAACTCGTCGCCGAGGAAACGGGGCTGCCCGTCACGACCGACGTGCATGAATCGTCGCAAGCGGTCGCTGTGGCCGAGGTCTGCGAGATTCTGCAAATCCCGGCGTTCCTCGCCCGCCAGACCGATTTGCTCATCGCCGCCGGGGAAACCGGCCGCGTCGTGAACGTCAAAAAAGGCCAATTCATGGCCCCGTGGGATATGAAGAACGTCGTGAAGAAATTGCACGAAGTCGGCAACCACCGGGTCCTGCTGACGGAACGCGGCACCACCTTCGGTTACGGGATGCTGGTCAACGACATGCGGGCCATCCCATGGATGCAGGAAACCGGCGCCCCCGCGATCTTTGACGCCACCCACAGCGTACAAACACCGGGGGCGCTGGGGGATCGCACGGGCGGTGATCGCCGCCACGTGCCGACGCTGGCCCGGGCCGCCGTGGCGGCCGGTTGCGATGGACTCTTCCTCGAAGTCCACCCCGATCCGGACAACGCCCCGAGCGACGGGCCTAACATGATTCCGCTGGACGATTTTCCGAAACTAATCCGCTCCTGCCTGCGCGTGCGGGCCGCCCTCATGGCCACCGACGTATGAGAATTTCCAACATGCGCTTCCGTTTGTGGTTCGCCGGGTCTGTACCACTTCTCGCGGTCGCCTTGGTGCCGCTGGGTTGCGGGGGATCGGACAAATCCAAAGCCACGACCCACAATTCGAAGGTTCAAGAAGACCCGTGGCTGAAGGCCGTGATCGCGTTGCGGCAAGAATCGGACGCCGCGGCCTGCCGGCGGATCCTCGGCGAATTGAACCAAGGTCTGGCTTCGGCCCCCGCCAATTCGCAGGCCAAACTCGGCGATGCCGAGGCGCTCGCCATTCAAAGCACTTTGAATTTGACCGACGCCGAGATGAAGGAAATCCGGTCGTCGGGATACACCTCCCTCGATCCGAACCACTTGGCCGACGAACTCTACCTGCGCGATGTTGCCCGGTCGTTCGACGCGGCGAAACTCCCCGTCGCGGAACGCGCCCGCACCGCCTTCGATTGGGTCTGCCGGCAAGTCGTCCTCGACCCGTGGACGTCTCCGGCCGGGCCGGGCCGATTGCAACCCAATCCGCCCTTGCCCCCGGCGTACGTCCTCCGTCGCGGTTGGGGCAGCGGCCTCGAACGCATGTTCGTCTTCGTCGCGATCTGCCGGCAACTGGAAATCGACGCCTGTTTGATCGGGCCCGCCGAGGCCGCCAAACAGGAAATGCTCTTCCAGCAGCCCGGCCCGGTCGTCGCATTTCCGCGCGGCCCTTTCTGGGGGGTCGGGGTCCGCGATGGTTCCGACATCCTGATCTTCGATCCGTGGAAGGAGCAGTCTTTGCCGGGAAAGAACGGTCGACCGGCGACCCTCGCCGATGTGCGGGCCAATCCCCGCGATTTGGCGGTCTGGCTCGACAACAAAGACTTCGCATGGACCACGACGGCTGACGACCTGAAGGCGGGTGAAATCTTCTTGGTCGCTTCGATGTCATCCGTCTCGCCGCGGATGAAACTGCTCGAAGATAAATTGGCAACAGACCTCGGCGTGAAGCTTTACATCAATTTGGCCGAAACCAAGAAGCGAGTCGAAAACGCGGCGAAGTCGATCCCAGTCCGCTATTACAGCCCGCCCGAGCAATTCGGGCCGGCACGGGCGCTCAATTCATTCTTGCTCGCGGCCGAAGGGGGCATCGCCGTCGACAGCCCGGAGATACCCAGTTTGTATCTGCGCTACGTCTTCGACCAGCTGACGAAAGCGAAGCTATTTTCGATCCCCGAGGATATCGAATACGCCGAGCCGAAGAATCGATTCAAGCAGCGTGCGGCCGACATGTTCGGTGCGTCGTTCCTGGGCAACCCCTCGCCGCGCGAGAGATTGCAACGCGGACAATTCGTCGAGGTGACGCGCTCGCTCGTCAAACTGAAGGATTATTTCGGCGGCTTCGAGAACCAACTGCGATCGGCCGACGCGGTCGCCCTGAACGCCGCGACTCGGGAGTGGATCTCGCAGTTGAACAGCCTCTACGACCAACTGAACGGCGCGGCCGCGGCCGACAAAAGCACTATCCGGGCGCTCATCGACGACCATTGCAAACCGTCGTCCACCATCTTGAACAGCATCCTTGTCGCGGCCGTCGCCCGACCGGGCATGGCCGAGGCCACTTTCCTCATCGCCTTGACGAAGCACGAGCAGGCGGAGCGCGCCAGAGCGAGAGCCGGACGGTTGGCTGCGGTCGCCGAAACCGATCCCGCCAAGAAAGCCACTGCGGAGAAAGCGGCCGCAGTAGCCAAGGCCTCCGCCGCAGAAACTTGGGCCGAAGCCCGCGATTGGTGGGGGCGGTACGAGCCGTTCGTGGCGTATCAGAATGACAGTTATCCCGGCCGCGCGGCCTTGGCCAAGCGTCTGACGGAAAAGGCGACCGCACTCGCCGCGAAGTGAATTTTTGAATCTGAACGGGTGAGTCGAGAAAGCCTACCGTTCCTCACTCACACCCACGTCCCGAGCGAGTGTAACAACGATTCTTGGAGGTTCTCGTAGGTCGCGCTCGGCGTGACGCCATTCCCGCAGCGGCGTCACGCCGAGCCTGACCTACGAAAACAGCTCATCGCGAAGACATTCCAAGAATCGTTGCGATACCCTTGTAGTCGGCCGTTCGGTTTAGCTTTCGGAGCTTTCACTGCTTTCGCTGCTTTCGCTGCTTTCGCTGCTTTCGCTGCTTTCGCTGCTTTCGCTGCTTTCGCTGCTTTCGCTGCTTTCGCTGCTTTCGCTGCTTTCGCTGCTTTCGGCAGGGGGGGTGTGGGGAATGACTGAAACTGAAAGCGAAAATCGGCTCAAAGGGCG
>JBBRUN010000587.1:0-3248 GCA_038247765.1 Gemmatales bacterium
ACCGGGAACTACGACCGCATCAATGACTACGGGGCCGTGCGCATCAGCCTCGCCAGCCCGCACGACATCCGCTCGTGGAGCTTCGGCGAAGTCAAAAAGCCCGAGACCATCAACTACCGCACCTACCGCCCCGAAAAGGACGGGCTCTTCTGCGAGCGCATCTTCGGGCCCGAAAAAGACTGGGAATGCACCTGCGGCAAATACCGCGGCATGAAGTTCAAGGGGATGATCTGCGACCGCTGCGGCGTGAAAGTGACGCACAGCCGCGTCCGCCGCAAGCGCATGGGCCACATCGAACTGGCCGCGCCGGTCGTCCATATCTGGTTCTTCAAAGCGATGCCGAGCCGCCTCGGCACCCTGCTGGACATGAAGACCAGCAGCATGGAAAAGATTATCTACTTCCAAGATTACGTCGTCACCGATCCGGGCAACGCCGAAGTGACGGGGCTGAAAGAAAAGCAACTGCTGACCGAAGACGAATTCAAGAAGAAGCGCGAGGAGTTCGGTGACACGTTCGAAGTGGACATGGGCGCCGAAGCGGTCAAGAAACTGCTCGAAAAGCTCAACCTCGTCGAACTGTCCGCGAACCTGCGCGAGCGCCTCGAAACCGAAATGAAGCGCGGTGAGAAAGCCAGCAAGCAGCGCTTGAAAGAACTCGTCAAGCGGCTCAAGACCGTCGAAGCCCTGCGCGACAGCAGTAACAAGTCCGAGTGGATGGTGCTCGAATGCATCCCGGTCATCCCGCCGGATCTCCGTCCGCTCGTGCTGCTCGATAGCGGCAACTTCGCGACGTCGGACTTGAACGACCTCTACCGCCGCATCATCAACCGCAACAACCGCCTGAAGAAGCTCGTCGATCTGAACGCCCCAGAAGTGATCATCCGCAACGAGAAGCGGATGCTCCAGCAGTCGGTCGATGCGTTGTTTGACAACAACCGCTGCAAGCGGCCGGTGCTCGGTTCGAGCAACCGCCCATTGAAGTCGCTCACGGACATGATCAAGGGTAAGCAAGGCCGCTTCCGCGAAAACCTCCTCGGCAAACGGGTCGACTACTCGGCCCGCTCCGTCATCGTCGTCGGCCCCGAACTGCGCTTGCACCAGTGCGGGTTGCCGAAAAAGATCGCGCTCGAACTCTACCAGCCGTTCATCATCCGCCGCTTGAAGGAACTCGGCCACGCCGACACGATCAAGTCGGCGAAGAAGATGCTCGAGCGTAAAGACGACGTGGTCTGGGACATCGTCGAAGAGGTGACCAAGAACCACCCGGTACTGTTGAACCGGGCACCCACCCTCCACCGGATGGGCATCCAAGCGTTCGAACCGGTGCTGATCGAAGGCAACGCCATCCGAATCCACCCGCTGGTGTGCAAAGGCTTCAACGCCGACTTCGACGGCGACCAAATGGCCGTGCACCTTCCGCTGTCCATCGAAGCACAGGTCGAAGCGTACGTGCTTATGATGAGCACGAACAACATTTTCAGCCCGGCCAACGGCAACCCGATCATCACGCCGTCGCAAGACATCGTGATGGGTTGCTACTGGCTCACCGCCGCCCGCGGCGAAGAAGGCGAGAAGATCGAAAAGGGTGACGGCATGACCTTCCACTCCCAGATGGAAGTCTACCAAGCCTACGCCGAAGGTAAGCTCGGCATCCACGCGCGCATCCAAGTGCGGTTGCCGTTGATCAAGAAAATCATCAGCGAAGTGAAGGACGAACGGGGAGCCAGCAAGCCGGAAGAACTGCCGCGCAAGCCGAACGGCCTCATCCGCACCACCGTCGGTCGCGTGATCTTCAACGACATCTTGCACGTCAACATGGCGTTCTACGATCTCGCCTTGGGCACCAAGTACCTCAGCCGGATTATCGCCGACTGCTACCAGATTCTCGGCCGCCGCGAGACGATCAAACTGCTCGACAAGATGAAGGAAATCGGTTTCAAAGAATCGACGAAGTCGGGCCTCAGCTTCGCCGCGTCCGACCTGCGGACGCCCGACATGAAGGAAGCCGAGTTGAAGATGCGGGATAAGGAAGTCGAGAAGCTCCGCCGGCAGTACGAGAAGGGGATCATCACCGACTCGGAGCGCTACAACAAGACGATCGACAACTGGAACGGCGCCCGCGAAGCGATCACCAAGCAACTGATGTACGACCTCGCCCACGACCGCCGGCCGGACGAGACCGGTAAGGTCGTGCCTTACCTCAATCCCGTGTTCCTCATGAGCACGTCGGGTGCCCGCGGGGGCCAAGAGCAGATCCGCCAACTCGCCGGGTTGCGGGGCCTCATGGCCAAGCCGTCGGGCGAAATCATCGAGACGCCGATCAAGTCGAACTTCCGCGAAGGGCTGACGGTGCTCGAGTACTTCAGCTCGACGCACGGTGCCCGGAAGGGTCTCGCCGACACGGCGTTGAAAACCGCCGACTCGGGTTACTTGACCCGGAAGCTCGCCGACGTGGCCCAGAACGTCGTGCTCACGCAGTACGACTGCGGCACGACCCAAGGCGTCACCAAGGGGATCATGTACAAGGGCGACGAAGTCGACCGCCCGCTGTACGACGCCATCCGCGGCCGCGTCAGCCGCAACGCCATCGTCCACCCGCAAACGGGTGCGCCGATCGTCGAAGAAAACGAGATGTTCACGCCGGACAAGGCCCGGTTGCTCGAAAAGCTCGGCATCGACAAAGTCACGGTGCGCAGCCCGATGACCTGCCAAGCGACCCTCGGCATCTGCCGGCTTTGCTATGGAATGGATCTCTCGACCGGCTCGCTCGTCGAAGAGGGGATGGCCGCTGGGATCATCGCCGCGCAGTCCATCGGCGAACCGGGCACGCAGCTCACGATGCGAACCTTCCACTTGGGCGGTGCCGCCCAACGGGTCGCGTCCGAAAGCGAATCGAAGTCGAAGAAAGGCGGCATCGTGACCTTCGAGCGGATCACGGTGACCACCAACGAACAGGGCCAGCGGATCGCGCTGGCCCGCACCGGCGAAGTCGTCATCGTGCGTCCGAAGGACCGCGAACCGATCGAGCGCTACTCGGTGCCGAACGGGGCCGAACTGCTCGTGACCGATGGGCAAGAGATTCAACCGAGCACGCCGCTGTGCCGCTGGGATCCGAACGCGATTCCGATCATCTCGGAAGATGCCGGGAAGGTTCGCTACCAAGACATCCGCGAAGGGGAAACCCTCCGCCGGGAGCGCGACGCCAGCTCGGGGATCGAACGCCTCACGATCATGGAGCACAAAGGGGA
>JBBRUN010000588.1:0-3226 GCA_038247765.1 Gemmatales bacterium
GACGGTGAGGTTCAACCCGTGCAACACCTGCACCCGCTCGGCGTGCCGGCGGTAGCTTTTCTGGAGGTTCTCGACGACGAGCATTTTGCATTCTCGAATGACGAATGACGAAGAACGAAGAACGAATGACTCTACTCAAAACGCAACGCTTGAACCGGATGCAATCGCGCGGCGCGGAAGGCCGGGAGAATGCTCGACATCACGCAGATCGCGAGCGCCCCGAGGTTCACGAGTAACACAGTGAGCGACTCGACGTTCGTGGGGATTTGGTCGAAGTAGTAAATCTTGCGGTCGAAGATCTGCTGGCCGGTCAGCTTCGACAGCGTCGCTTCGATCTCGTTGATGTATTCCGTAAAGAGCAGCCCCGCGACGGTGCCGAGACCGCAGCCGACGAGGCCGAGCATGAGGCCGTAGCTCGTGAAGATGCCCATGATGCCCGAGCTGGATGCGCCCAGCGATTTCAGCACGCCGATGTCGCGGTATTTCTCCGAGACGATCATGCTGAAGATGGCCAGCACACCGAACCCGGCCACGCCGATGATCAAGAACAACAGCACGTTCAGAATGCCGCGTTCGATGTCGATCGCTTCGAGCAGAGGCCCCTGCTGCTGCTGCCACGATTGCACTTGGCCTTCCGGCTGCGGCACGATCTTCTGCACTTCGGGCACGAACGTCTTCGCGACATAGCGGTCGTCGTCGCGGACGCCCGGCTTCAATCGGACCTGCACGGCGTTGACGCGGTTCTCCATCCCGCGGATGCGCTGGAGATCCTCCAGCGGCACGTAGACGAAACTGCTGTCGTACTCGCTCATGTCGGACTTGAAGAAGTCGGCGATCACGAACGTCGCCGAGACCGGCTTGGTGCCGCCGGCCCCGACGGTGGCGATGAAGATTTCGTCGCCCGGCATCAGGATCGCGCGATCCTCTTTCACCTTCGTGACGGGGTCGGTGTAGGGGAAATGGGCCATCGAAAAACCGATGATCGCCCCCGGCAACCGCGGCGCGGCGTCTGGCGCCAACACCGGGGCATTCAACGCCGGGCCTTGGTTCGCCAAGTTCGGGCGCACGTCCGGCACCAGCAAGAAGCCCAGTGGGTCATCCGCCTTCAACGGCGCCTGCGGAATCTCTGGCCAGAGGAAGGCGTCTTGCCGGTCGAGTGAGATATTTTGCTCGAACCTCCGCCTGGCGTCGCTGGTCAGTGCGAAGCTGGGATTCGGGTCGTTCTTCTGCCGGACGAGGTATTCCGAAAGCCCGCCGACCTTGGCCTGCTTCGCGGGGTCGATGCCCACGAGGCGCACCTGCTTCGTGATCGGGATTTTCCGACCGCTGCGGTCGCGGACGGTGTATTGGATCAGCGCGAACGTTTCGATGTTGGGCGAAATCGCTTCGACATCGCCGCCGACGGGGCTACTCAAGATTTTGCGTTCGAGTTCTTCCGGAGGTTCGTCGAAGCCATCGGCCCGGTCGGTCTCGACGCGGACGTCCGAGAGGATGCCGTGGAGGCGGTCTTTGAGTTTGTTGCTGAAGCCGCTCATGACGCTGTTGACCACGATGAGCGTGGCGACGCCGAGCATGACCGACACGATGCAAACGAACGCGAGATAGCGGGTGCGCAGGTAGCGCAAGCAGAGCAAGAACTTGTACACGGGATTCCTTCCCGAGGAGTGCGGACGGGGCCAACGGCAGACTTGTAGCAAGATTGGGCAAGGCGGGGAAGGGCATTTGCGGTTCGACGAATCACGCGAGAACCCGTAAACTAAGTCAATCGCATTCGTAGCTCAACTGGATAGAGCATCGGTCTTCGGAACCGAGGGTTGGGGGTTCGAATCCCTCCGAGTGCATTGGCCGAAAACCCCTTTGCCGAAGCAGTTTCTGCTTACTCCCGCCCTCGCGGGGTGCGGCTTCCGAACGACGCGTTCTGTGGAACGATTCCACAGAACGCCCCGAGGAACCGCACTATGCCCCGCCTCCGTCAGCCTCACGCCTCGTATATCCACCACAAACAGTCCGGCCGCGGCCGCGCGGTCTGGTACGACTCCGCAGGCGTGCGGCTACAGAAACTCCTGCCGGGCGCCTTCGGATCGCAGGAATCCCTCGCGGCCAAGGCCCGACTGGAACTGGAGCTGGCGGTCACGCCCGGCCGCTCGCTCGCCGAACCCTGCGTCACAGTGGCAGAGTTGCTGGTCGCTTACTTGGACTTCGCCGAGCGGTACTACATCGACGCCGACGGGAAGCCGACGAAGGAGCAGTCGGTGTTGAAGTACGCGATGAGACCCTTGCGGCAGCACTACGCCCACCTGCCCGCCGCCGGGTTCGGCCCGCTCGCCTTGAAGGCGGTGCGGCAGCACATGATCGACGCCGGCCTGTCGCGGGCGCTCATCAACCGGCGGATCGGCGCCCTGAAGCGGATCTTCAAATGGGGCGTCGCCGAGGAACTCATCCCGCCCGGCGTGCACGAGGCGCTGCGCGCCCTCCCCGGCCTCCGGCAGGGCCGGACCGCCGCGCGCGAAGCGGAGCCGGTCGGTCCCGTCGACGACGCCGTGGTCGACGCCACTCTGCCGCACCTCCCCCGCCACGTCCGCGCGATCATCGAGATCATGCGCCACACCGGCATGCGGCCGTCCGAAGTGTGCGCGATGACGCCGGAGCGGATCGAACGGGGCGAGACCTGGATCTACCGCCCGACCCGGCACAAGACGGCGCACCGGGGCAAAGGACGCGCCGTGCCCTTGGGGCCGAACGCCCGCGCGATTCTCGCCGTATTCCTCGACGGGCCGGAACTGCACCAGGGCGAGACGATCTTCTCGCCGCGACGCGCCCGCGACGAGCGCTTCGCGGAGATGCGGGCGAGCCGCAAGAGCCGGGTGCAGCCGTCCCAAATGTCGAGGTCCAAGGCGTCGCCGAGTCGGATGCCGTCGGAGCGGTATACCCCCGGGGCCGTTTCGCACGCAGTCGCGGTGGCCTGCGCGAAGGCGTTTCCGCCCCCGGCACCTCTCGCCCGCAACCGCGGCGAGACGGCGGCGGAATGGAAGGTCCGGCTCACCGGTGACGACCTGCTCCGTCTCGCCGAGTGGCGCCGGCTCCACAGCTGGCACCCCTACCAGCTGCGCCACGCGTTCGCCACGAAGGTCCGAAAGTTGCACGGTCTGGAAGCTGCGCAGGTGCTCCTCGGTCATAGCCGCGCCGACGTGACGCAAATTTACGCCGAGCGCGACGAAGAATTGGC
>JBBRUN010000589.1:0-3197 GCA_038247765.1 Gemmatales bacterium
CAGGAGATTGGCATCGACTCGAAGCTAAACCGCGAATCGTCTACAGCGGTCGTCCATGCCAAACTGTCTCTAACCTTTTTCTACGACGACAAACAGTCGGAGGGAGAAGGCCCCGCCGTTTTGATAGAAGCCGTTTACGAACTGGGGTATGGGTTCAACAAGCCGATTATTGAAACGGACGAGCAGGAATATGCCGGAGCTATACAGATAGTTGGTATCACTGACGTATGGCCATTCTGGCGTGAACTCGTCCATTCGCTAACCCCGCGAATGGGTTTGCCAGCGTTCCCCGTTCCTCTCCTTAACCCTTCAAAGCTCCCGAAGATACAGAGAAAATAATCAATCAAGAAGCTCTATGTTGGCTTCTTGATTCTTTTCCACCTTGTACTCGCGGCTTTTCTCGCGATCTCTTTACGTCTTTCCGCCGGGACTTTCGACGCCCGAACTTGCCCACCCCTTTCCCCACGCGCTACAGCCGCCGGGCTTTTCTCCGGCTTCGCTGGTTCCGCTGGCCTCTCGACAAGGGTTTCCCCCGTCACGCCCTCGACAAGGGCGATGGCGAACTGCATGGGGTCGGGCATTCGAGCTTTTCGGGCGGGCTTGCTCACTCCGATAGGTTACCATGGTCAAGGGCGCGGAACAAGTTCACGCCCGACTTTCGGAGTTCCTATTCGACACCTACTGGCCCTCGCGATGCTCTGCGGTTCGGCATCGGCGTTTGCCGCGCCCGTGCCGAAGGAACTGCGGAGGCCACCGGTAGTCGAGCGAAAGGAAGTCATCGAAGCCGACCGATACTTCCCATCCGTCATCGTGGGATTCATACCCAAGGCCGGGGTAGAAGCCGAAAAATACGAAGAGAATCAGCGGGCATTGAAAGAACTTCTCAGACAGGCAACAAGAAGTCGATGTCTGCCGCAAGGCCATCGAGGCGCGCCTCGAAGCCGAAGCCAAAAGCCTTAAATCCAAGCCGATTCGTTGACATGGCTGGGTCGAGCTGTCGCCGAAATACGTGCCGCTCGACGACATCGAGAAAACCGCCAAGGACGAAAAGCGGACCATCGTGCGCTTCGACGCGGTGAAGAAGAAGTAGCGGGGCAGTGTCAGTCCAGCGGCCGGCTGTTGTGCCCAGCAATTTGCGCCGCGTCGACGCGAGGGTGTGCGACTTCTCGCTGGATGCATTACCCCCGCGCCATCGGGGCCGCGCTCATTCCCGAGAATCGTTGGTTCTCGTCGAATAGGCCCGCGAAGGCCGCGTCGGTGAGGTAGTTGGCCCGGCGGTGCCGGCCGATGCCGGTATCGGCGAACGATACGGCCATCTCCCCGGCGGGGATGCGCGTGAGGTCTTTCGACTCTTCGCCCAGCACTTCCATCCAGGCGGTGCGGGCGGTGCCGTGCTTCGGCAGTCCGAAAATCTGCATCGCCGCGCTGTTGCTCACCATCGTGGTCCAGTCGTTCGGGTAGAGCTGGCGCAGCTGGCCGAGGTCCTGCCAGAAGGTCCAGCATTGCAGGCCGTAGCCGCGGAGCAGCGTCATGGCGGTGCGCAGCAAGGGCATGGCGCCGAGTTGGGCCGCTTCATCGACGAGGAATAGCGTCCGCAAGTGCGGCAGTTTCTTGCGGCGGAGCACCGTCGAAAGCAACGTGGCGACCCACGCCCGCAGCACGGCCCGGTGGCTTTCGAGCTTCTCGGGTGGAATCACGAGGTAGATCGTGACGGGATCCCCGGCGAGCAGCGATTCGAGGGCGAAGGTCGATTTCTCCAGCGACTTCGCCACCACGGAACTGCCGAGGCATTTCATGTAGGTGCAGGCCGTGGTCCGGATGCACGGCCGGGTTTTGTCCGACGGCGCCGACAAATAGGCCACGAATTCGTCGCGCGCCAGTGGGTTCAGCACTTCTTTTTTGTCGAGCAGCACGGCCAAGTGGTAATCGAGGTCGTCCATATAGAGCAACCGGCGGAGGGCGCTCGGGTTGCGGTCGCTCGCCGGTTCCGACGTGGCCAAGTGGGCGATCAAGCCGGCGGTCAACCCGCGGCCGGTGTCGTCCCAATAGCGGTCGGTGCTGAAGCTGTGATCGACGGCGAACTGGGTCGCCAGCATTTCCGCATCGGATTCCGGATCGGCCCCCGGCAGGCGGAATAAATCGAACGGATTCAGCGCATCGGTTTTATCCGTGACCAACCCGAACGGATCGAGAATCACGACTTTCTGCCCCATCTCTCGGCGGCGTCGGGCCGTCACTTGGCTGAGTTCGCCTTTGATGTCGATGGCGATCACCGAGCCGGGGTACGTCAAGAGATTCGGAATGATGACGCTGACGCCTTTCCCGGCGCCGGTCGGGGCGATGGTCATCAGGTGGCCGTCGCCTTCGTAGAGCAACGGCTCGGGCACATCGGAGGTCGGTTCCGCGAGCACGGCCGCCGAGTGAAAACCGGGGGCGGGCCGGGGCGGTACGCCTTTCCAACCGAGGTACAAACTGCGGGCCGGCCAATCGAGCGAACCGGAGTCGCTGGTGGGCTTGCGTTTGCGGCGGGAAGGTTTCTCGGACGGGGGACGGGGGGGGACGGTCATCGCATCTCCTCCGCAGTGGGGATATAAGACAATGAAGGGGATACCGGAGCGGCCGGCACTCCATCATACGCAGTTTCCAGCGCGAAGATGGGAAAGGAACTCGCGAAAGTGCCCGGCGCAACCGGCTCGGAAGTCAGCAGCAGGAATCGATTCGCAATCGTGCGGCCGGCGTGGTAGAATGTGTCGTCGCCACCGGCGTCGGTAACGTTAGATACTGGTTGTCGCATCGTCCTGTATCTGCGATGCCCGCTCCGGCTGTGGCGAGGTGACCCATGCGTCTGGCAATTCTCTCAGTCATTTCGGTGCTTTCCTTGGCCGATTTCGCCTCGGCTCAGTCGCCCGCGGTGGTGACGGGCAGCGGCGGGAAAGATAAGCGCACCCGCAAAATCACTGCGGCCATCGACAAGGCTCTCGCAGCCGATTGGGCCGCCCGCAAGATCACCCCGGCCGCCGAGGCCGACGACGCCGAGTTCGCCCGCCGCGTTTACCTCGATATCGTCGGGCGGATTCCGAAAGTCTCGGAAGTCCGCGAGTTCGAAGCCGACGCGACCGCGAACAAACGCGGCCTGCTCGTCGATAAACTGCTCCAGAAGCCGAGCTACGCCGTGCACATGGCCAGCGTGCTCCGGG
>JBBRUN010000590.1:0-3182 GCA_038247765.1 Gemmatales bacterium
AGCGACGTTCGAGCTTCGCGGTGAGTGAGCAAATTTACCGAGGTTCGAATCCAAACGTCGCTAACGCGTCCGGCTCTGACGAGCCCATTTGCCGTGCTCGTCAGAGCCGGACGCGTCAGCGACGTTCGAGCTTCGCGGTGAGTGAGCAAATTTACCGAGCTTCGAATCCAAACGTCGCTAACGCGTCCGGCTCTGACGAGCCCATTTGCCGTGTTTCGCGTTTATTCCTTGATCGCCAAGCTCACACCTTGCGGAAAATCCAGTCGCCGGAGTCGCTTCGCGCGAATTCGAACATCCCCCGCAACCGCGTCCCGGTGAAGTTCACGCGCACCGACTCTTGCGAATCCTCGATCCAATCGAAGTCGCCGAAATCCCAACGAAGCACGACACCGCGGTTCCCCGCTACAGCACCCTCATAGTCGAGGTAGTGCCGGCGGTGCTGTGCGTTCGCAAGAATTGTTGCGGGAATATCCGGAGAAAAGTGCGCCGGCAGCTTCCAGGCTCGGAGAGCGTCGCCGGCGTCCAGAAACAGATCGAGGTGCGGTTCGGGCCAATCGTGTTCGAGAACGACGAATCGCGGCACGGCTCACTCGCCCGCGCAGCAAGTCGGGGCGGGTTGGGCCGTCGCCGCGATCAGGGCCGAGCCACCGCAGGCGGCCAAGCTTTCGTTCGGGGCTTCGGGGCTGACGGGCGGGGCCATCATGCAGCAAGAATGGCATTCCGAAATTTCGACGTTTTCCAGCGCCCGCTGATTCGTGCAACTGTGGCACGAGTACGTTTCGGGCAGGGCGACATACACACCGACACCGGCCACGGCCACGGCTGCGAGCACACCGGCAACGACTTTTGCGAACATAGCGATCACTCCGGAAATGAGATAACGGCAATATGACTATAACAGGTCGGGGGATGCGTGGGCGAGTCCAAACCGGCGAATTCTTCAGAAATTCACAAACACGGGGACGCCGGCTTCGAACGAAACGCGCTCCCCGCTGACGGGGTGATTCAGCGTCAAGCGATAAGCGTGCAAACAGAGCGGTGGTGCATCGACCGCCAGCGTCGGAATCTCGCCGAGGGATCCATCCCGCAGATACACGGGATCGCCGACGACCGGCCAGCCGAGGTGCCACAGGTGCACGCGGATCTGGTGCGTCCGCCCCGTTTGCGGACGCGCTTCCACGAGTGCCGTGCCATCGGCATCGCGCCGGAACACGCGGAAGTCGGTACGCGCCGGCAAGCCATGCTCCGGATCGACGGCGCGGGAGCCGATCTCACCGGGGCTATCGGCAATCGGCGCTTCGCAAACGAATTCGTCCGCCGGTGGATGGCCGTGGATTCGGGCGAGGTAGAGCTTCTCCACTTCGCCGCGCTCGAACTGCGGCTGCACCAAACGCGCGCCGGCGACCGTCCTGGTGAACACAACGACACCGGTCGTGTTGGCATCGAGCCGGTGGGCCGGTCGCGGCTTCTGCGGGGCATAGACTTCGCGCAGAATCGATTGCAGCGTGTTGCGGTTGAACCGGCCGCTCGGGTGCATCGGCAGCGGGGCCGGTTTGTCTACGACGATGATCGCGTCGTCTTCGTGGAGAATCCGAATAGCCGCATTCACGTCCGGTTCGACGCTCGCCGGACGGCGGTGAAAATAGCGTTCGCCGTCCTTCACGATGCGCTTCGCCGAGGCGATGCACCGGTCCGAATCGAGCAGATTCCCGCGGTCGCACTCGGCTTGCCAATCGGTGTTCACCGCGCCGAGGATGCCGGTCAGCACCTCCAGCAGCGTCGATCCCGCGAACGCCCCCGGCACTTTCAACGGGCGATTGTTCTCGTACGGAACGCTCCCCGGCAACGGCGTCGTGACCCGGCGAATGGCCTCTTGATGCTCGGCGAGCTCCCGCGCCCGGCGTTCGTCGCTCGACCGAAAACAGTGTGGGCACGACACGCTTTCGACGAAGCGCCGGTCGAGCTGTTCCTCGGCGGAGAGGGCCGTCTGGCAAACGAAGCAGAGCGTCCGCGGCGATTCTTCCAAGCTCGCTTCGAGGCCGACGCGTTTGTCGAAGACGAAGCATTCGCCGACGTAATGCTCGCCGCCGCATTCTTCGAAATACTTCAGGATGCCGCCGTCGAGTTGGAAGACTTGCTCGAAGCCTTCGCGCTGCAAATACGGCCCGGCCTTCTCGCAGCGGATGCCACCGGTACAAAAGGTCACCACCGGCTGCGTCTTCATCGCTTCGGGCAAGCGGCGGACCCCCTCGGGGAAGTCGCGGAAGTGCTCGATGCCGATGGGCACCGCATTGCGGAACGTGCCGAGCTTCACCTCGAAATCGTTGCGGGTATCCAACAGCGTGATCGCCCGGCCTTCGTCGAGCCACCGTTTCAGTTCCTGCGGAGAGAGCCGCGGGGCCGGGTTCCGAGCCGGGTCGATCCCGTCGACCCCGAAGGCGATGATCTCTTTTTTGATCTTCACCAGCATCCGCGTGAAGGGCTGCTCGTCGCTGATGCTGACCTTCGGCGTCAAGTCGGCGAGGCCGGGGACGCTGCGAAGTTCGTTGAGCAAGAGTTCGATTTCCCCGGCCCCGCCGGCCACGAACAGGTTGACGCCTTCGGTGCTCAGCAGGATCGTGCCGCGCAGATTCCACGCCCGGCAGCGCTCGATCCAGCGCTCGCGCAGGGACTTCAATTCACCCAACGGAGCGAAGCGGTAGGCGGCGATATTCGTGACGGCGGGCATGGTTTTGTTTTAGCGATCGGCGATCGTTGTGAGTCTGCTCAAGTCGCAGCGCTCGACGAGGCCGTCCTTGGCTACCAGTCGCCGATCACTCCGAGAACACTTCCCCGCCGTTGCGGGTGCAGAGAGCCCGGAACATGTCCGGCGATGTGTTCGCGGTGATCAGCCGGCTCGACCCGTCCATGTTCAGGAACTGCGTCCCCGCCGTGTGCGGCCCGATGAATCCCCCCGGGCTGCCCCTCAGGCTCGGCGCGCTGGACCGGACGTGAACCAGAATCGCGGTGATCGCCGGTCGGAAGTTGAAGCTCGGCTGGGCCGGGTTGTACTGCGGGGACTCGGGCGCGTATACCAGTTCCTGCCCGGGTACCACCCCGACCCAACTGCTCCGGGTGTGCCGGCTCATCCGCTCGCCGATCCCAATCGTCTGGCTCGTCCCATCCGTGATATCGGTCAGCCG
>JBBRUN010000591.1:0-3161 GCA_038247765.1 Gemmatales bacterium
CCGCGTGCTTCGTGCTCAACCCGTGGGAGTAAATCCCGGCGGGGTAGATCCCAGCGAGCGCCCGTTCGCCGGTCAGGGCGACGGCGAATTCGCCGGCTTGTGTATTCTTGCTCGGAAGCACAGTCCCCTGTCGGAGCCACGTCGCGGCCGCGGTCTCATTCCCGAGTTGCCAGCGCTGGGATGAGCGCGCGCGCACGAATTCGTCGCGAGCGTTCATGCTCTTGGCATCGTCCACTACAAGACGATTGCCCGCGTCGAGGAATTTGGCTTTGTCCCCCTCGGCGGCGCGCAGTTGAAACAGGGGATGCAAGAGCGACGTCGGCTTATCGGCCCTTTTCATGGGGCCGTTGACATCGAGCAGCGAAGCCTCTAGCGCATTGGCACTGGCGAGCCAACTCTCGGCGATGGCGGAACGAATGGCCGGTTTCAGTTTCTCGAGTTCCGCTTTGTTCTTCGTCAATTTCTCCGGGCTATCGATGGCGATCCGGCCGGGTCGGTTCGATGCGAGCACCCCGAAGAGGGCGTAGTAATCCTTGTGGCTGATCGCATCGAACTTGTGATCGTGGCAGCGGGCGCACGAGACCGTCAGCCCCAGGAACGCCTTCGAGAACGTGTTGATCTGGTCGTCGATGAAGCGGACTTTCTCTTCGAGAGCGTCGGTCGGGGCGTAACCGTGGAAGACCATTCGCCAGTGGGCCGGGCCGATGGACGATTCGTTGAGTTCGAGTTTCTTGTCGATCCGGGGAGCCTTCAACAAATCCCCGGCGACGTGTTCGCGGACGAGTTGATCGTACGGCACATCGGCGTTGAGCGCGCGGATGAGGTAATCGCGATAATGCCAACTCCCGGCGATGTCCGGGTCGCCTTCGGAGCCGTGCGAATCGGCATAGCGCGTCCAGTCCATCCAGTGCCTAGCCCACTGCTCGCCGAAGTGCGGACTCGCGAGGAGGTGCTCGACGAGTTCGTCGTAGCCGCCCTCGATTTTCAACTTCGGCGTCCAACGCTCCATCTCGGCGGGCAATGGCGGCAGGCCGATCACGGTGAAGTACAACCGGCGGATGAGCGTCGCCGAATCGGCGGGAACGCCCGGATCGAGCTTCTTCTCCGCCAGTTTCGCCGCGATAAATCGATCGACGGGATGCTTCGACCACGCCGATTCCGGCGGCGCCGGATTGCGGATCGGTTGGAAGCTCCACCATTTCTTCCGCGTTTCGAGGATCGATTCCCAAGAGGTCGCCTTCGTCAACTCCTCGGCTGTCGGCGGTTTGTCGCGCGGGTCGGGCATGCCGAGCGCGATCCATTTCTCGAAGTCGGCGATCGCGCCTTTGTCGAGTTTGGGCCCATTCTTCGGCATCGCCTTGCCGTCGAGTTCGTGCTTCAACACCGCGATCAGCCGGCTCTTCTCCGGCTTCCCGGCAATGACGATCACGCCTTCGGTCCCGCCCTTCAATAGCGATGCCCGGTCGTCGAGCGCGAGCCCGCCCTTGGCCGTCTTCGCCGAGTTATGGCACGAATAGCACTGCTCGACCAGCACCGGGCGAATCTTCGCCTCGAAGAATTCGATGTTGGCGACCGGCTCGGCGGCGCGGAGTTGCGTTGCGAATAGGGCGACGACCGCGAGCATGCGGAGAGTGGGCATCGGGCGACCTCGTTCAACTGGGTGGCGACTGCGCGATTCGCCGAGCCATAGCATACCACGGCCGAAGGCGTTGCCATTCCCATTCCCTATCGGTTACTCGCCCTACTCTTTTTTCGCGGCGACATTCAACTTCACGACCACGGGGAAATGGTCGGCGTAACCCCGCTCGCTCGGCTTCATCGACTTCGACGGATTATCGAAGCGAAACGGTTCCCGGCGCGTCGCACCCGTGCGAATTAATCCGGCCGTCACCGTGGCCACGCTGTCCGGTTCGATACTCCAGCCTTTGTCATCCAACAACCCCGGCGACGCGCAGATTTGGTCGTAGATCAACGGCTTGCCGCCGTACCACAGCGTGCCGAATTTCGCCGGTTCTTTGCCGGCCATGAGGTTCAGGAAGTACGGCTCTTTGTCGGTCGGCTTCACCTTGGTTTTATCGCCGATGGCCCCGAGCACTTTGAACACCGGCTCGGCGTCCGGGGTGTCGTTGAAGTCCCCGCAGACGAGGACGTCGCAGTCGATACTCTTCTTATTCATCGCGCGGAAGGCCTCGTAAATGGCGACGGCGTATTTCTCGCGGCCGATGTCGCCGTCGGTGCCGTCCCGCTGTTTGAGTTGCGACGTCCAGTGCGACGCGATAATGCAGAGGTCGTGCCCGTTGACGGTCACATGGCATTCGAGGATCCGCAGTTGTTGGCCGTGCATCCGCGTCAGTTGCGGTGTGATCGGCAAACGCGTGATGACGCACGGCGCGATGTGCCGGCCGCCGTTGAGATTCTTCATGGCGACGTTCTTGTATTGCAGCTTGTCGCCGGCCTTGGCGTCTTGGAGTTTCTTGTTCAGCGTCCCTTGCAGCAGCTCGGCGGCGCGGACGCTCTCTACTTCCAAGCAGGCGATGATGTCCGGCCCTTTGCCGTCGTTCATTTTCAAGAACGCACTCGCGATGCGGTCGAGCTTCAAATTGCGGAGCTCCTCGTCTTCGGCGAAGGCCGTGTCGTATTCGGTGTCGATGGCGTTGCGTTTGTCTTTCTTGTCGTCGAAGAGGTTTTCGACGTTCCACGTGCAGAAGAGGAAGCTCGTCTCGCCGTCGGACACGGGCGTGTCGGATTTCGGTTGGTTCTCGGGTGCCATGCACGATTGAAAATAGCCGGCGGCGGCGATGGCCGACACGACGAGAACGGCGACCATCCCGATTCGACGGTACTTCGTCGGTAGGAGTTTCACCGCGCTCGACAGCGGCGGGGCGGACCTGCGGGGCATAGTCTAACCTCGGCGATGAATCAATTCTCCGCGGTCACCGTAACCGATCGTTCCCGGCGAAACTATGCGAATCATCCCAGTGATCGACGTGATGGGCGGGGTTGTCGTCCGGGCCGTGGCCGGCCGGCGGAGCGAGTACCGACCGCTCGTCAGCCGGCTCACACAATCGACCGATCCACTGGTTGTGGCGGAGGCGCTGTTGCAAGCGACGGGGGCGAAGGAACTGTACGTAGCCGATTTGGATGCGATCCTCGGCTATGCA
>JBBRUN010000592.1:0-3159 GCA_038247765.1 Gemmatales bacterium
AAAGAGGACATCATCGTACTTCTTGCACTTTTTCAGCACGAGGATGCAGACCGGGATGCCCGTCGAGTAGAACAGGTTCGCCGGCAGGCCGATGACGGTGTCGATATGCCCGTCGTCGAGGAGCTTGCGGCGGATCTTCGCCTCCGCGCCACCACGGAACAGCACGCCGTGCGGCAGGATGATGGCCATCACCCCGTCGTCCCTGAGATAGTGAAACCCGTGCAGCAGGAACGCGAAGTCCGCCGCGGACTTCGGGGCCAGTCCGTAGTTCTTGAAGCGTACATCCTCGCCCATCGCTTCGTTTGGCTCCCACCGGTAGCTGAACGGGGGGTTGGCGACCACGGCATCGAAGTAGGGCTTCTTCGCCGGGTTCCTCTCGCGGAGCATGTCCCAGTCGTTGGTGAGCGTGTCACCGTGATAGATCTCGAACTCCGTGTCCTTCACCCCGTGCAGCAACATGTTCATCCGCGCGAGGTTGTAGGTGGTGATGTTCTTCTCCTGCCCGAAGATCTTGCCGATGCCTTTCGGTCCCATGCGTTTGCGCACATTGAGCAGCAGCGAGCCCGAGCCGCAGGAAAAGTCCATCACGCTGGCGAGGTACTTGCGCTTGCCGGTCTTCGGCTCCTGGCTGTCGAGCGTGACGATCGCGGAGAGGATGTCCGAAATTCGCTGCGGCGTGTAAAACTCACCGGCCTTCTTGCCCGAACCCGCGGCAAACTGGCCGATCAGGTACTCGTAGGCGTCGCCGAGCGTGTCGCTGTCCGTAGAGAACTCCGCGAGGCCCTTGGCGATCTTAGTGATGATCGTGCAAAGTTTCGCGTTCTGGTCCTCGTAGGTCTTGCCGAGTTTGTCGGAGCTGAGATTGATCTCCGAAAAAAGACCGGAAAACGCGCTCTGGAATGATTCGTTCTCGATGTACTTGAAGCCGTCCCGGAGTGTGTCGAGCAGGTCGCCGTTCTGGGTTCGGGCCATATGGGCGATGCTGGCCCAGAGGTGCTCGGGACAGATGACGTAATGCGCCTTGAGCCGCATCTGCTTCTCGAACGCCGACACATCGCCGGGGTTCTGCTCGTACCAGACCGACAGGGAGGACCGCCCGCCGTTGCCGATGGCGTTCGGGTCAGGATAATCGCGTCCGAGTTCCTTCTTCGCGGCCTGCTCGTAATTGTCCGAGAGGTAGCGGAGGAACAGAAACGCGAGCATGTAGTCGCGGAAGTCGTCTGCGTTCATTGCACCGCGAAGCTGATCGGCAATGGCCCAGAGCGTCTTGCCCAGCTGCTTCTGGTTTTGATCCGTCATTGGTTGGCTCCCTGCGGGGCGGGTTCAGCTACAAGCTCGGGAAGTGCAAACTGGTAACGGTCAAGAACATCATTGAGGATTCTGCCAAACAGCCTCTTATTGTCATCCCCCATCTCAACCGGCTCGTTGATGGCGTACTTGCCGTGGCTCAGCAGATTCAGTGCGCGGTTGTAGATGGCTTCGTCCTGCAGCCCGGCCAAACAGACCCGGAGATCTTCGTGACCGAAGAAACTCGCCGTCTTCTCCAAGATGCTGCGCAAGGCATTGAAGTGGTATGTATAGAGGGTTCCTGCCTGAAAACACTTCCGGAGCTCCGCGAGAGTCGCCACATGATGAAAGTAGGGTGTATCTCCAGTGGCTCGTAGCGTGAACCCTCCCTCGGCGTCGGGTCGATGCAAAAAATACCGTTTAATACTCACTTTCTCCTGGCCTTCCCTTTTTCTTCCAAGCTCGTTGCACATGACGTTGAAGAACAACGCGTGGTGAGAGGAGAAGACCGTCCTAAGAGGATCGGGTTCCCCATTGACCCCTCGGCGAGTCGTGGCTTTGCGGAGAAGAGATGCCAGGTCGCAAGCAACAGCGATGGCATTGTTGTCGTCGAGCGACGATATGGGGTCATCAATGTATAGGTGCTTTACCCACTGATAGGACGGGTGGCCATCAATGACCCGCTCGCAGATCGCCATGAACATGCACCAGATGAAGATGTTCTCCTCGCCCCGGGAAATCTTGATGCGCTCGTCATCGCCCTTGCGAAAGGTCACGACCCACTTTTCGTAATCGATGTCAAAATCGAAATCGGCGTAGCGTGACAAGTAGCCCGCGACGGACTCGTCCATCGCAAGTTCTCTGAGGCCATTGAAGAATTTCGATCTCTCGTTGATCTTCATGTGCCGATCCGTATCATCATCAAGATCGTTGTGCCAGACAAAGAGGTCCTCGGTATACGCATTGAAGTAGAGAGTGTCCGGCATCCCTCGGCCTTTTCGCTTCCCTTGATCCTTGAACTCCATCGACAGCCGCGTCTTCCCCGTTCGGTTATAAGCGTATAGCAAGACACAGTGGAGTTCCTTGACGTCGCTACGGAGCCTTCGTGCCAGAGTCGTCAAATTCTCGTACCGATGGATCTTCGGCGTACTGCTCATTACTCAATGCCCTCCGGAGAAGGAAAGAGCTGCTGCAGCAGGCCCTGCTTGTGGAGCTTCAAACCTTCCACCTTCCGCGACTGCGCGGCCAGCATTTCGTCCAGCGAAGAAAGACTCGCGGCGATTCTCTGCTGCTCGGCGAGCCGGGGGACTGTTATTCGCATAGCATTGAAGAAGGGAAGGCCGATGGTCTTGATCGTACTACCGGTGGCGATCCGTTCAAAGAGCGGCTTCAGAAGCTGCAATTGGTAGTACAAGAACCAATTCGATAACATGGTGGGCTCGCAATTCCAAACAATAAAGTGCTGGCTTACGGCCATCGAGCAGCTAATGATGGCGCTCTTCCCGACGCCTGCATCCCGACTTAGAATGACCGAACCAGCTGGATGAAGTACGGCAGACGAGTTGTTGATCCCTTCTTCGGAGATCTCGATCCCAGTGTCGGAAATCAGGCCGTTGTCTAGTCGCTTTGAATCGGCGAGTGACACCCACTTGATTCCGCCGTTGTAGTAGTCCGCCCTTGTTTTGTTTGGCGTGTGGCCAGTACCTCGCTTTGTTAGATCATCGAGTTTCTCCACTAGTGTCCGGTTTATTTGCGACCATCGAGCCATAAAGCCAATGGTAGCAGTACGTTCAGGCGGTTAAAGTGTGTCCACGATTTGAATTTTTTCGTGCGATGCTCGGGGGTTTCAACGACCCGGGGTGACGCATGAAC
>JBBRUN010000593.1:0-3145 GCA_038247765.1 Gemmatales bacterium
GACAATATCCGCCAAGTCGATTGGCACGGCGGCTACACGAGCGCCGCCGGGTGCGCGATTTACACGGCCCGCACTTACCCGAAGGAATACTGGAACCGCACGGCGTTCGTGTCCGACCCCACCGGCCACCTCACGGCGACCTTCGTGTTGAACAAAGAGGGCACGAACTACACGGCCCGGCACGGATGGAACCTCGTGGCGAGCCAAGACGAATGGGCGGCGCCGATCGACGCCCAAGTCGGCCCGGATGGCAATGTGTGGGTGCTCGACTGGTACAACTTCATCGTCCAGCACAACCCGACGCCGCAGGGCTTCCAGAACGGCAAGGGGAACGCCTTCGAAACCGACCTGCGCGACAAGAAGCACGGCCGCATTTACCGGGTGGTCTACACGAAGGCGAAGTCGGAGAAGCAGCCGGACTTGAAGGACGCGAAGGTCGAAACGCTGGTGGAGACGCTGAAGAACGACAACATGTTCTGGAGGATGCACGCGCAGCGGTTGCTGGTGGAAAGGGGGCTGAACGATGCAATTCCCGCTCTCGCATCCCTTGTCCGCGATCAGAAAGTCGATTCCATCGATTTGAATACTTCCGCGATCCACGCTATCTGGACGTTGGCCGCTCTCAAGCCACTCTCCGATGACCCGAAGGCCGTTGAAACGTCGATCCGCGCGGGCACGGTCCACGAGTCGAAAGCCGTCCAATTGACTGGGATTGCCGCAGCAGAAGATTTGGCTGAGTTGGCAGGATCACCTACGCGAGTTCTCGATACCGACCCGCAACTTCGGCTAGCTCGGCTACTTCGATATTCGGAAATGAAATCGAATGCGACGGTTGCACGGCAAATCATCGCCGAACTGTTTCATGAACCGAAACGAACGCCGCTCGGCGAATCGAAATGGTCGACGACGTTTGACTCGCAACCCCGATCCTCCGAACGGGACGCCTATTTCATGGCGGCTCTTGCACACGTCGAGCCATTCCTTGGAGACGCGGTCTACATTGGCCAAATTGCCGGACAACCCCCGGAACGGATCAGCCGTTTCATACAAGACCTCTGTCGGATCGCTGTCTCAGAGGATCCAAAGTTGATAGACCGGATTCTCTCCAAGACCGAAAACGATACTGTCAAAAAGGATCCCGGACTTACCGGCAAACGTCTAGCGGTTCTGCAACCGATGTTTGTTGGGTTCTTCGCCGGTCTTCCACAAAGCTCGAAAATGGAGCTGTCCCGCCGGGGTCAATCCGCATTCGGATACTGGTTGAATACCGCCGTTCCCGCCGACCGTATCAACCTCCTGAAGTTGTCCCGTAAACTCAAGATTGAAGGCCTCGATGCCCAACTCGTCGAACTCACCAAGGGCCTGCTCGCCGTCGTCGCCGATGCGAAGGCGACCGATATCGCCCGGCTCGACGCAGCCAAGCAAGTGCTGGAATTCCAGCCGGCCGACGAAGCCGCCGCCGCGAAACTGCTCGAAGCGCTGACACCGACATCTTCGCCGGAACTCTCGTCCGGACTCATCGAAGTTCTCGGACAATCGAAGGCCAAGACGCTCGGCGCCGCGTTCGTCGAGAAACTGTCGAAGTTACCGCTGGTCGCCCGACCCGCCGCGCTGCGGTTGGTACTCGCCCGGCCCGAATCGACCAAAGCTTATCTCGACGCCGTCGAGAAGGGGACACTCCGATTCGACATGCTCCAACTCGATCAGAAGCAGGCGCTGGCCGCGCATCCGGATAAGGAACTGGCCGCGCGGGCCAAGAAACTGCTCGCCCTCGGTGGCGGGTTGCCCGACGCCAATCGCCAGAAGGTCATCGACGAGTTGAAGCCGATCCTGCTGAAGAAGGGCGACACGCCCAATGGCAAGAAGATGTTCGCGACGCATTGCGCCAAGTGCCATAAGCACGGCGCCGAGGGGTTGCAAATCGGCCCCGACCTCACCGGCTTCGCGGTTCACCCGAAGGAAGAAATCTTGATCCATGTGCTCGACCCGAGCCGCAGCGTCGAGGGGAATTACAAGGCGTACACGGCCAAGCACCTCGACGGCCGAGTCGTGACGGGCGTGATGAGCGCGCAGACGAAAACGACCGTGGAACTCCGCGATGCCGAGAACAAGCTGTGGAACTTCCCGCTCGCCGATTTGGATGAACTACTGGAATCGAAGCTATCGCTGATGCCCGAAGGGTTCGAGAAAACGATGAAGGCCGAGGAACTCACGGACCTGCTCGAATTCCTGACGCAGAAGGGGAAGTACGTCCCGATTCCGCTCGACAAGTACGCTACGACGATCACGACCAAGGGGATGTTCTTCGATGACGACGGCGTGGGCGAACGACTCGTCTTCCGCGATTGGAAGGCGAAGGAATTCGAGAAGGTGCCCTTCGTGCTGACCGACCCGCAAGGGGACAAGATCAAGAACGCGATCTTGCTCTACGGGCCCAACGGCAAGAAGGCCCCGCTGATGCCGAAGTCGATCACGATGCCGTGCAACACCTCGGCCAAGGCGATCCACTTCCTGTCCGGCATCGGCGGCTGGAACGCCCCTTACAGCACGAAGAAAGAGGTCTGCCTGACGGTCCGGTTGACGTACGCCGACGGCAAGACCGAGAACCACGAACTGAAGAACGGCGTCCACTTCGCGGACTACATCGGCCGGGCCGACGTGCCCGAATCGAAGTTCGCCTTCGCCATGACCGGCGGCCAGCAGGTGCGCTACCTCGCGGTGAACCCGAAGCGCACAGACGCGGTGATCAAGACGATCGAATTGATCAAAGGCCCGCACGAGTCGGCGCCGGTGGTCATGGCCGTGACCATCGAGACGCCGTGATCCGCTATCGATGATCTCGGTGGCAAAAATACGTAACCCCGCGCCGCGCCGCAGGTTTCGTGAAAAATTCGGGAACTGTATTGGGGTCTGTCACGTCAATAGTGTTGGCGGAGGTATTCTCGATGGGGGCGACGACACCATTCCGGCGGAGTTTTCGAGTGCAAGTCTCGCCTTGGCTTGCGGTTGCGCTAGTCGGCTTCGGTACGATTGCCATTGTCAAAGGGCAACCCGAGACACCTTCGACCGTGCCCGGCAAGGCGAACGAACCGGTCGGTGTTGCGAATGCTAAGTTCCAGTTCGACAAAGACCGATTGTTGATCAC
>JBBRUN010000594.1:0-3136 GCA_038247765.1 Gemmatales bacterium
AATTGGATGCCGGCGCGGAGTTTCTGACGAAGCGCGGCAAGCTCGATAAGGCCTTGCAGGAGTACGTGCTCGTGTTGTTCAGTTTGAACGAGTTCATCTACGTCGATTGATTGGAGCCTCCCCATGACCATCTCCCGTCGCGATCTGCTGGCCCGCTGCGGCGCCGGTATCGGCTCCTTGGCCCTCGCCGACCTGCTTGTCCGCGCCGAACCGAAGGCGTCAGCGTCACTCAACCCACTCGCGCCCAAGCCTCCGCACTTCAAAGCGAAGGCGAAGGCCGTCATCTGGATCTTCGTCAACGGCGGGCACAGCCAAGTCGATACTTGGGACTACAAGCCAGAACTCATCAAGCAAGACGGCAAACCGCTGCCGAACTTGGACAAGAACACCGGCTTCTTCACGAACGCCATCGGCCCGCTGATGAAGTCGCCGTTCGAATGGAAGCAGCACGGCCAGTGCGGCAAGTGGGTGTCGTCCCTATTTCCGAACCTCGCCAAACACGTCGACGAGATGGCCTTCATCCACTCGCTGCACACCGAGTCGAACAACCACAGCCCGGCCCTGTTCATGATGAACACCGGCGTTCCGCGCATGGGGCTGCCGTCGGTCGGGTCATGGGTCACCTACGGGCTCGGTTCGGAGAACGAAAACCTCCCCGGCTTCGTCGTCATGTCCGATCCCAAAGGTCGCGGGTTGCCGAAGGGGCACTCGCTGAATTGGACCAATGGCTTCCTGCCGGGGGCGTATCAGGGGACGTGGTTGAAACCGACGGGCGATGCCATCGACAACCTGAAGCGACCCGCCGGCGTGACCGACAAAGATCAAGAAGCGTCGCTCGAGTTGATGTCTAAGTTGAACCGGATGAAGATCGAACCGACCGCGGCCGACCGCGATCTCGAAGCCCGAATCAAGAGCTTCGAACTCGCCTACCGGATGCAGACCGCCGCACCGGAAGCGATGGACATCTCGAAAGAAACCAAAGAGACGCAGGAGCTTTACGGCGTCGGCCGGAAGGAGTGCGATCCGTTCGCCAAGCAGTGCCTGACCGCGCGGCGCATGGTCGAACGCGGCGTCCGCTTCGTGCAGATCTACAGCGGCGGCATGGACAACCAACTCTCGTGGGACGGCCACGTCGACATCAAGGGCAATCACGAAGGCTTCGCCGGCGAAACCGACAGACCCGTCGCGGCGCTGCTGAGCGACTTGAAGGCCAAGGGGCTGCTCGATTCGACGCTCGTGATCTGGGCCGGTGAGTTCGGGCGCTTGCCCATCTCGCAACCGGGGCCGAAGCCGGGCCGGGACCACAACCCGCACGCCAACACGGCGTGGATCGCCGGCGGCGGCGTCAAGGGTGGCGTTAGCTACGGCGAGACCGACGAGTTCGGTTACAAAGCCGCGGTGGACAAAGCCGACACGCACGACTTTCACGCGACGCTCTTGCACCTGTTGGGCTTCGACCACGAGAAGCTGACGCACATGCACAACGGTCGCCGTTACCGTCTGACCGACGTCCTCGGCAAGGTGATCAAGCCGGTGGTGGCGTGAATCAGAGTCGTCAGATGGGTCGATAGTACGAGTGTTCCCCGAAGGGCACCCGCTCGAAGGCTTCGGTCAGCAACATCGTCGTTTCCGATCCGCCTAGGAACAGCACGCCGCCGGGTCGAAGCACTTTGTGGACGCGATCCAGAATTTCCCGGCGTGCGGCGGTGTCGAAGTAGATCAAGACATTCCGCATGAACACGACATCGAACTCGGCGCCCGAAGCCGCCGCAGCTGTGAAAGAGCGAATGACCGTGTGGCGCTACTCGGCCCCACAATGAGAACGCCCTGCGGCGTTCTCATTGTGGAGCTTCGTTTGGAAAAAAACAGTCGGGCTGACAGGATTCGAACCTGCGACCTCTTCAACCCCAATGAAGCGCGCTAGCCAAGCTGCGCCACAGCCCGAAATCCGACTCACATACTTTCTAGTCGCTCGGGGGCAATCTGACAATCGGAGTTCCGGCGAGCTTCACGGATTGTGACCGCCACCGGGTGCGGAACTGCCGTGTGAATCCGCTCCGTCCGCTTGCCCAGCGTCAGATAGGATGGTACCTTGACATTTCGGGATATCAGCGGCTTTCTCGGGATGATACCAACGTCTCCAGCCGTTCGGCGTTGATACGGATACCGCTCGATCCACCGTTTTCACTCAGGTGCGCGATGAGTACGCTTCGTCTCGGATGGATACTGGCGTTGGGCCTTTGCGTCGCGACGGTCGAGCGCGTCGACGGGCAAACCATCGTCAAGCAATTGGAACCGTTCCGAAAGACGGCCAACGAACCGGGCAATGCCCGCACGACTCTCGTCGAATTCCGCGACGGTAAGCAAACGTTTAACAAAGCCAACCCGATCGACCAAGCGGTATTCGCCCAGATGGGTCAGTACCTCGTGAACCGCGTGACGCACCACGAATTTCATGCCACGACGCCCGAGCCGGCCGATCTCAAGCCGCGTCCGGTCGATCGCACCATGACGGAACTCGTCAACGAGATGCACAAATTCTTAATCATTCCCCCGGCCGATGGCAAAATCTCGCTCGCCCAAGAAGACTACATCCGCGAGTTCGGCGCCGCCCTGAACAAATCGTTGGCCGACATCATCGGTGTGGAAAAAGCCAAGCTGCCTCCCGCCATCATCCGCGTCAACGCCGGGCGCTTGCTCGCGGTGGCCTGCGAAAGCGGCGCCCCGGCCCACTGGCCGACGGTGATAGCACTGCTGAAAAATCCGGATACGCCGCCGGAGTTGTTCTACTATGCGCTGAAAGCTTCCGAAGGATTGCTCGGCGGTTTCGACGTTTCCCGGCTTAGCCGGTTGGATCCGAACCCGGAAGCCGCCGAGGGACTCTTGGCCGACTTGGTTCGGATTCTCGAAAATACAATCGTGAAAGGCCCGCCGATTCTGGGCAAACTGTACATCGAAAGCGGTTCGACCGCGACGCTCGTCACCGATCCGAAATCGGCCCCGACCGGCCTGCATCCCGAACAGATTGTGGCGGTACAACTCTACCGCTTGCAAGCGATCCGCGCCTTGGCCCGTCTCCGCAACGACATCGTCGGCGGCAAAGTGAAGCCGGCGCTGGAAGTGCGGCCCGTGTACA
>JBBRUN010000595.1:0-3121 GCA_038247765.1 Gemmatales bacterium
GCCTTCACCGCCGGGTACATCGCCACGAGCGCCGCCTACGCCGACTACATGGCCGGGTATTTGGGAATCGACCGCGCGAAGATTCACGTCGTGCATCCGGGGATCAACACAAAGCCCCATGGCGGTATCGCCACCCGGCCCGCGGATCGCCCGCCGACCATCGGCTACTTCGCGCGATTGGCCCCGGAGAAGGGTTTCCACAACTTGGTCGAAGCGTTTATCGAATTGAAAAGTAACCCGACTCTTGACAGAGTCCGGCTCGCCAAACTCAAGTTTGCCGGCTGGCTCGGGGCCAAGAACAAACCGTATCTCGAAGCGCAACTCGCCAAGATCGCGGCCGCCGGATTGACGGCCGATGTCGAATGGGTGCCGTGCCCCGATCTGGCCAGCAAGGCTCGGTTCTTCCAAAGTATTGACATGCTCAGCGTGCCGACGACCTACCGCGAACCCAAGGGGCTTTACGTGCTCGAAGCTTGGGCCAACGGCGTGCCCGTCGTCCAACCGGCGCACGGATCGTTCCCAGAACTGATCGCCCGCACCGGCGGCGGTGTGCTGGTCCCGGCGAACGACATACCGGCCTTGGCGAAGGCGCTCGCGGAATTGTTGAACGACCATCCCCTCCGCGACGCGTTGGGCCGCGCCGGACACGATAGTTTGAAAGCATCATTCGAATCGCGGCACATGGCCGAGGCGACGATCGCCGTCCTGAATCAATATGTGTCGGGGTTGCGAGCATGACACCGTTCGTCCACACGCGCCGCGTCGAATTCGGCGAGACCGACATGGCCGGGATCATGCACTTCTCGAACTATTTCCGCTACATGGAAGCGGCCGAGACAGCGTTCCTGCGGGCCCGAGGCCTCACCGTCAGTTGGGCCGATGCCGGCGTGCAGTACGGCTTTCCGCGCGTCTCGGTCGCCTGCGATTACACCCGGCCGGTGAAGTTCGAAGACCTCGTGGACATCGGCGTCATCGTCGAAAAAATCGGCACGAAGTCGGTGCAGTACCGCTTCGAGTTCCGCCGCGACGGGGTCGAGATCGCCGTCGGTCGCATCACTGCCGTGTTTTGTCGGTCGATCCAGCACGGCCCGTTCGAATCGATGGCCATCCCCGCCGACATCCGCGCGAAATTGGAATCACCATGAGCCTGCAAATAGCGGATGTCCGCAAAGAGTACCCGACCCGATCCGGGGCGTTGAAAGTCCTCGATGGCGTCAGCTTGTCGCTCGATCGCGGCGACGCCGTGGCGATCATGGGCCCTTCGGGATCCGGGAAGAGCACTCTGCTGCACATCCTCGGCACGCTCGATTCCCCGACCTCCGGTACGGTCCGGCTCGACGGCACCTCGCCCTTCGGTTTGAACGAGCGCGACCTCGCGGAGTTCCGCAACCGCCGGATCGGTTTCGTGTTTCAAGATCACCACTTGCTACCGCAGTGCAGCGTGCTGGAAAATGTGCTGATCCCGACGCTCGTGAATCGAGCCGGGAACAAACGCGAGTTGCTGAAGTCGGCGAAGGAACTCCTCGACCGCGTCGGCTTGTCGGATCGCATCGACCATCGGCCCGCAGAATTGTCAGGCGGCGAACGGCAACGCGTCGCCGTGGCCCGGGCCTTGATTCAAAAGCCGCTGCTAGTGCTAGCCGACGAACCAACGGGCAACCTCGACCGCGCCAGCGCCGGCATCGTCGGCAAGTTGCTAGTGGAATTGAATCGGCAAGAGCGGTCCATTTTGGTTGTCGTCACGCACAGCCAAGATCTGGCCGGGCTATTTCTGAAGCGACTCGAAATGGGCGACGGACGTCTTCTGTAAGTTTCATGTTTCAGATTCCAGGTTGGAACTGCAAAAGCACACGTGAACTCAACTTGGAATTCCGATGGTTTTTCGCAACCTCCGTTACTTCTGGGTCTCGAACGTCCCCGTCCTCTTGGGCGTGATGCTCGGCGCGACTGTCCTCACGGGGGCGCTCTTCGTCGGAGACTCCCTGCGCGGCAGCCTGCGCGCCCGCACCGACCGACAGCTCAACGGCGTCGGCTCGGCCTTCATCGGCACCCGCATGATCCGCGAAGAGACGGCGCAGCGCGTCCCCGACGCGGCGCCCGCGCTGCTCCTCACCGGTTCCGCGGTCGCGCGGCCGGCCGAAGAAACCCAACAGCGATTGGGACGCGCGACGATCCTTGGCTTGACCGATGCCGGCCGGGCGAAGTTCGATTTGCCCGCGGGTGTGGTCGTCTCCGCGATCGTGGCCGAGCGGCTCGGGGTCAAGGTCGGCGATAGCATCGAACTCGGTTTGCAGCGGATGTCGAAGGTACCGCGCTCGTCGCTGCTTGGGCAGCGCGATGTCGCCAGCCTAACGCGCTCAACGAAGTTCAAAATCGACGCGGTGCTTCCGCTGACCCACGCGATGAACGACTTCAACCTGACTCCGAATCCGCTGCCGCCACTCAACGTCTACATTCCCCTCAAAGACTTGCAGAAGCCTTTGGAAATGCTGGGTCGCGTCAACGCTCTTTTGACACAGCGCACCGACAACGCCGCGCTGAACGTTGATTTTCACACCGCCCTCGATCTCGCCGACTATGGTCTGCGCATCGAGGTCGCCCCATTTCGCAACCAATACGTCGTCGTCGAATCGGAGCAGTTGATCCTCGACGAAGCCACGGCGATCGCCGTAGAAAAAGCGGCGATGGCCATCGGTGCCCGCGCCGAGCGCACGCTCACTTACATGGCCAACGGCATTTACCCCGGCACGCACCAACTCCCTTACAAGGAACCGGGCGACCCGAAGAACATGATGGCCTACTCGGTCGTCGCCGCGCTCAACACCGCCGCGCCTGTGCCGTTCGGGCCGTTCCCCGGCGCCCTCGCCGACCTAGGGGATGGCATCCTGATCCTCGATTGGCCCGACGCCCCGATGAAGAAGCTGAAGCTCGGCGATCCAATTTCGATCGCTTACTTCAAGCCCGAGATGGAAGCCGAGGCGGTGGAAACATGGTACACCTTCCCCTTCAAGGGCTACGTGACACTGGCCGGGGCCGCGGACGATCCGAACCTCACACCCCCCTTCCCCGGCATCACCGACAAGCCCAAAATCCGCGGCAAAAAAGGCGAGCAGTGGGAAGC
>JBBRUN010000596.1:0-3101 GCA_038247765.1 Gemmatales bacterium
CCAGAAGTGTTCGTCTTGAGAACAGACGGCTCCCCCGCGGTGCGGATGAGGTCTCTGCGATGATTCGGGGCGTTGTGAATGCTGACCATGCTGCGGTCGTGAGTTTGCGCCTGCGCGGCCCGACAGGAGTGGAATCCGATGTTGACGCGGTGATCGATACCGGTTTCGACGATCAGTTGATTCTCCCCGCCTCGATGATCGCATTGCTCGGATTGACCGTGCGTTCGACGGGTGTCGCCCAACTCGCCGATGGCTCGTTCAAGACCTTCCAGATTTTCGCCGCGTCCGTGGAATGGGAGGGCGCTTGGCGCCCGATCCAAGTCTCCGCCGTGGGCGACGAAATCTTGATCGGGATGATGCTTTTGGCGAAGCACGAGGTCAGAATCGAAGTGGTACCGGGCGGAGGTGTGGAGATTTCGGCTTTGCCTTGACCGCATGCGTTCATCTGCCTGCGTTGCTCTAAGGGCGAGTCATGAAGTTTTTAGTGAGCTTGGAGCGGGATGAAGACGGCGTTTGGGTTGTCGAATGCCCGGCCATTCCCGGGTGAGTCATGGCTGACAAGGGACTAGGCGATGGCGAACGTCGAGGGCGCGATCCACGCGTGTTTGGAAGTCCGCGCCGAACGGGCAATTGTAGGTGTAAGCTGAAGAAATTACTCGAATGCTACTTCTTCGTACTCTTCCAAGACTGAATCAGATAAATGACCAAGATGGGGTAGGGACATAATTTCGCGCAACTCTTCGTACGCGATAAACGTGCATCGTTGGGCCAACGGTTGATGTTCAAGGAGGGAAAAGACGGGCCTTCGAATCTCACTTAATACTTTATCCCGTCTCTCTGCGGGAGCAACTATATGCAAGGCAATGTTCATGTTTGGCTGTAAAGCGAGTAGATCGGCCATTCGAAGAAGCCCCGAATAGATTGCTGTCGAGTGCTCCACCTCGAAAGCTCTTTGGATTGCGCGGCCCTTGAGCCATAAAACATCGATCTGCTCGATCGTTTGTAGGGTAGTATCGTCGTAGTTCAGCGGAAGGGTGTTCAGCAAAAATCCTGTTGCAGGCGACCAGTGTTGGAGAACAGCGGAACGGTCATTTCTTGGCAGCCAAATCCGAAAGCCCATCATCTCGCCAAGCCGTGCCAAATCTGCTTGGTTCTTGATCGATTCCCGCCCAGATTTTGTAGAAGCAATCTGTTCCGTTTCCGGCTCATCCTTGGGAACGGTTACCCCCACTGTACCATCGGTGCGTTTGACCTGTTTTGGCCGGAGTTGATCCAACTGATCTTGGTCAATGGGAAAGACTTTTTGCTCACGCGCCTGTTGTAAGAGGATCTTTTCCAAGAACTGACCGTCGGCATCACCAATGTGCTGCAGACTCCGCCTGAGAGGCCCGAGCCAGTATCCACCCTCCTTACCTTTTGTGAAGCTTAATGTGTTGAAAACGGTCTCAGTCCGAATAGGAATTGCCTGATCCAAGGGCAAAGCGGGCAGTGCCTTCACACGAAATCGCACGACAAATGGGTCGTTGATTGGCAAAAAGATTGGAGAGCTGTCAATGTATGGTCCTTCAGTAACCTCGAAAACTGCTGCCCATCGGCTCAAGCCTTTGATGTAGACCAACATTTTGTCGCCAACGGTGAGACGATTGGCCATGCCTTCTTGCGTCTGACGGAATCCAGATATTGTTTGATCAGACGCGAGGAATGCCTCGTAAGTCTCAACTGTGAACAAATCGGTGAAATAGGCCATTGTGTTCTGTCCGTGAGATTCTTTGTAGTCCAATTATATTCTGTAGAGCTTCGATGGCCATTCTACAATTTGATTTCGACTCATCCCACCGGCGACACCCAATCGCGCTTCAAGAACAGCGGGTCGAGTTCGTCGAAGTCGCGGTCCGTGGTGAGGAGCGTCGCGCCGAGGCTCACGGTGGTCGCGGCGATCCAGAGGTCGTTCTTGCCCAACTTCCTGCCGCGGACTTGGAAGTAGGCATCGATTGTCGCGTAGTTGTCGACGATATCGCGTGAATCGACGGGGACTTCATCGAAGTATCCGAGGATGAACTCCATCTGGTCGAGCTTGGGCTGGCCCCAGTGGAATTGCAACGCCAGCGATCGCAATTCACCGGATGAAACGATGGATATTTTCGGCCTCGGCTCGATCAAGAGCAATTGGTACTCGTCGCGGATCTTGTTCCAAAGTCTATCGCTGCGAACGTAATGCACCAAGATATTGGTGTCGAGTACATACAGTGGGGAAGCCATTACGAGAGCCTCTCCAACGCCTCGAAGATCTGTTCATCCGTTTCGTCGCCGGGCCATTGGCCTTCGACGACATCCGCGAGCGTTTTCCCCTCCGGCAACGGTCGCCCCACGCGGACGGTTTTCATCACTCGAGCGCGGCTCGCGAGCATTTCTGCTTCGGTGCGGTTGATCAGCTTATTCAACGCCTCGGTCAACGCATCCGGATTCTCCGGAGCTTCGATAGGCGGCATTTCCACTTTGGCGGGTATCATGACAACTCCTCCAACGCCCGGTTGACTTCTTCATCCGTCTCGTCGCCCGGCCATGTCCCTTGCGCCACTTCGAAAAACGTCTTCCCCGGCGGGAGGGGTCGGGCCGGCTTGAGATACTTCATCGCCCCCTCGTGGTCCGCGAGCTTCTGTTCCGGAGTGCGGTTGGCCCATCGGTAGACCGGTGGCGTATGGTCCTCATCGGCATCGACGGGTGCATCTTCGACTTTCGCGGGTGTCATCACTGTCCCCCCTTGTTCCGATCAAGTCTATCGTACCGGATAGCCAAAACCCAATACCGCTTCCGCGCATCAAACCACACCGCCGGCTCCTATAATTCCCCACCCCGGAGGCCGCGCTATGCTACGCTTCCCCTGCCTCGTTTCGACCGTCATTGCCCGGCGCAGATCGAAGACGCCAAGACAGCCGCGCGATTTCTGCGGACGTCCAATGTCCGCGCCGAGAGTGCGCTCACTTCAACTCCGCAATCGGTTCGTCCCAATTTTATTCGCCCCGGAAGGGCTGACGTCAGACACGACGGCTCCTTCGGGGCGTAAGAAAAACGCAGTCGAGTCTTGGGGCTTCCGCCCCAGG
>JBBRUN010000597.1:0-3090 GCA_038247765.1 Gemmatales bacterium
GTCCGAGTCCCCGCCATCGCCGGCTCGGTGGCGGCCGGGTTTCACCACTCGAGTATCCCGGCGGCGTTGCTGCAACGGCTCGCCAACATCACCGCCGTGACGCGCCGCGAATCGGGTCTGCTCCTGCTCGAGAACGGCCGCATCGTGATCCGCTTGGGGAAAGTCAATAGATTCAGTACGACTGGGGCGAGGTGGGTCTTCGCCCACACCCACCCGAACGGGTTCCTGACGCTCTCCTTCCGAGGTGAAGAGTTGGTTTCGGACGTGGCGGTGCTTTCGGCACTGAGGCAACCCTGGACGATCATCGTCGGCCCGCGCGGCGAGGCGGTCGTCTGGACGACGCTCTCCAGGCGGGGGTATAACTACTGGGGCGATGGCGTCGACTTGTTCTGGCTGCTCCTACGCGGTGGGCGCTAAATCCGTTTCTTACAGAGCGGAGGAAAATCGATGAATTCGGATCAACGGGAATTCCTCCGCCGCCTCGCCGGCACGAGCGTCTGCGGCGAGACCTTCGCCGCGGACGTCTGCCGCCCCTCGCCAGTGGGCACGTTGACGTGCTCGATCGAGTCCCGGGAGTTGCCGCTCGCAAATCTCCGCGGCGTCAACCTGCTGCTGTCCGTCTCCGAAGGAGCCGGCACCGTCCGGTACTGCGGGCGTCACAATTTTTTCGAAAAGGATTGGGCTTGCGTCTGCCCCCCCCAAGTCGTTTTGCGTGAGATCCGAAGGCTCGAAAAATTCGGCCTCTGGGAATTGAACGACTGCGCGCCGGTGGTGCCGAACACGATGATGGGCGGCTCCTACATGATCGTGCGCGGTTGCGACCCCGCCCGCGAGATCGCCGTGGACGCCGCCTTGTTCGCCGCCGATTGTGCATTGAGCCCGTTTCTGCGGGCCTTCGACCGCGCGGCGTTTCGACTGTTGAACTTGGATCGGGAGTACTTTTCCGCCCCGCCCCGGTCGTGGCGGCGGCTCTTCGGGCGATAAGCCTGCGGCCGGTACCTGCTGATGGACACGTGGGCGGGCCAAGCGGCGAATTGGACGTGGAACAACGTCCAAGATGTGGCCCGGATCGGCTTCGGGACGTTCGATGTGAGCTTGGGCGGCAGTATGATCTGGACCGGGGCGTGCACCCTGCCGGGCATCGGCCTCATCGCCATCGGGTTGGACCAACTCGCCACCGGCGCCATGAACCTGCGCTACGGCCGGATCGGCCAAGGCTTCTCGATTATCGAATTCGGAGCCTACTCCGCCACCGGAGACGCGACGCTGGCCATCCTGACACCGGGGCTTCTGTCTCTGGGATTCTGGAGTTTGGGGAGCGTCGGACGGGCGGGTGTGCGGGCGGGAGCTGAGGGTGATGTCACTTTCTTTCGCTCCACTTTCCAAAGTGGGCCATACGCTGCGGGTCGGTTCGGGCGCGGGGGTGAGCTTTGGCAGACACAAGCAGTGTATCGTGCTGGCCAAGTACGAACGGAGTGGTTGGTCCACGAAGCGGGCCGATGGTTGGGCGTCCGCGTTCGACTACTCGCCGACGAAATCCTCTACATTCCCGGTGCGCGTGCCCCATTCTTCGCGGTCGTAAACGGTCGTAGATTCTTGGCCCTCAACAGAAGCGCGGTGAATGGGTCAGACGAGACACTTCGTTTGCTCAAAGCGATACACGAAGTGGGACACGCACGCGTCTATGGAAATCCGGGATTGTTCGGTCGAATGAGCTACGCTGCCGAAGAAATATTTGTCGAGAGCACCGCTCGCATGCTGCTCGCACCGTACTTGACTCGAAGCGCATTCCGTAACTCGATAAAATACGAAAACTTTTGGAGAGCCGCGCAAGGGTTTCCACCGCTTCCAGTTCCACCGTAAAATCCTACAACCTGAGGCAACTATGCGGATATTTCCACAAGAGTTGTTCATCATGCGATTGAATGGGACACTGCCGCGCGCACGCTTGCCCGCTTACGAATGGGCGAGGGAGCAGAGTTTGGAAGAATGTGTCGACGGTTTGCGTCGGCTTTCCGGCAAGGATTTCGGTTTTGATGCGGACGCTTGGGAAGCGTGGTGGAAGCAGGAGCGGATCGATTTGGAAATCGACCCTGATTTTTGACCACATTCTTACAGCAAGATTCCTTACACGATCTGCCCGCCTTAAAAAACGCCGATGGCCAACGCGCCGGCGGGTCGCGATTGGTGGGATTACACGCGGGCGAACGTCGGCCGGTTCCTGCTGATGGACACATGGGCGGGCAGGGGGCGGACTGGACGTGGAACAACGGCCAGGATGTGGCCCGCATCGGCTTCGGCGTCGTCGATGTGGGCGTGGGGATCGGCATTTTCTGGACCGGCGTTGGCACGTTGCCGGGCGTGGCTTTGATGGCTATCGGCGTCGATCAGATCATCACCGGCAGCCTGAATCTCCGCTACGGCCGGGTCGGGCGGAATCAGTCGTTCTTAGAGGATCAAGTTTATCGGCAAACCGGAAACGAGACGGCGGCGATCTGGCGCCGGGGCTGTTCTCGTTCGGGCTGGGAACGCTCGGCAACGCAGGTTACCTCGCAGCGCGAGCCAGCTTTGAGATGATCGACTTCTCGGGTAAAATGACCACTACCGGGACTCGGCTAGCTAGAAATGGTGGCGAATTGTACGGTGCCGACCGCTTGGAAAAGCTCGCATCGTATCTTGCTCGTCGCGGTGTCAAGCTCGAGGTTGGGACATCTCGTCTCCCCGCAGGTTATGATGGGGTTTTCAGGACCAGCTTGGACAGGTCGGTGCGATTGATATTGAAGGTTACTAATTCGACTGTCTAAGTCACCTTGCGTGATCGCAAGTCATTTGATCACAATGCTTCCCGGAGGATGGAACCTTTCGGCAGGAGTGGATCATGGATCGGCGCTTTACCCTTCGCCGAGCGGAACTGTTGGCGGACAGCGAGGTCGGACCCGAGGCGTTCACCGGCATCGCGCAACGGCTCGAACAGTTCGCGCGGCCGTTCGTGACCTCGCTGCCGAGCCCCGAGAGCAAAGTCCACGGCCACACGTACTTGGCGGGACTCCTTTCGGATGTCGCCCGCAAGAACACGGAGTCGATCGCCTA
>JBBRUN010000598.1:0-3087 GCA_038247765.1 Gemmatales bacterium
AGATCGTCGAACTCGCCGCGGATGACGGACGCCACGGCCCCGGCGCACGGCTCGGGCACCGGATCGAGGACGGTGCAAGTGATGCCGAGCGGGTGGGCGGCGAGCGCCATCATCCGCGCAAGTTGGCCACCGCCGAGGATGCCGAGCTTCATGGGGCGCTCCGAGGATCGGAGGCTTCGAGCACCGCTTGGGTCTGATCGGCCCGGTAAGCCGAATAGCGCAGCCGGATCGATTCGTATTTGTTCCCGAGAATCGCGATGGCGAGGAGGGCCGCGTTGATCGCCCCGGCTTTTCCGATAGCCAACGTCCCGACGGGGATGCCGGCCGGCATCTGCACGATGCTCAGGAGCGCGTCTTGGCCGCGCAGCAGAGACGCTTCGTGGGCCACGGGAACACCGAGCACCGGCAGGAGCGTCTTCGCGGCGCACATTCCGGGCAAATGGGCGGCGCCGCCGGCGCCGGCGATGATCACTTCCAAACCGCGACTGGCCGCGGCACCGGCGAATGCGAAGAGTTTGTCCGGAGTGCGGTGCGCCGAGACGATCTCGCAAACATGCGGGATGCCGAACTCGGCGAGCGTCTTCGCGGCGTGCTGCATCACGTCCCAGTCGGACTGGGAACCCATAATGACGGCGACGAGGGGCGTTGCTGGGAGAGTCGTCATTTTCGGATCACCAGTACCCAGTCTTCTGAGTCGGGCGTTTTGTACTTTTCAGAGGCCGGTTGTTTTTCCCCAGTCCGTGGGTTGAACCACTCGATCACCGGCAGTCGGTGATTCCGAAACAGTTTGACCGGGATGGTTCCCCCGACGGGGGTGTAGAACACCAGCGTTTTCCCATCGGTCGTCGCGGCGGAGGCAACGAACATCGTCGGATCTTTGGCTCCCAGTTGTTCACTCAACAGATTCGGATCGGGCCGGAGTTCCGTCCACTTCACCGACTCGAACAAGTCTCGGACGTGCTTCATCTGAGCCGCGCCGGGCAAGTCGAGCGCTTCGCTCCAGACTTTCGCGATCCCGGCCCCCTTGTGATCGGTCGGCTCCTCGCCCGGCTTCGTGTGCCAGCTCCAGACGCCGTGCCCGCCGTAGGTGACCCCCGCGACCGGGGCCGACAACAGACTCCAGTACGCGGCTCGTCGGACGTTCGCATCGCTGTGCGGTTTCTTCGTGCTGTAGCCTTTGTGCATTTCGTATGGCGGTTCGAGGTTGATGACGGGCCGGGTGAACTCCTTGCGTTTGCCATATTCCACGACCGGCCCTTCGGTCATCCACTTCAGCGATTTCTCACTGTCGCCGTGCCCGCTTTGATACCCCAGCACCGTCAGCCACTTTTCGTCTTCCCACTTGGCCCACGGGAAGTTCTCCCCCGTCGGGTGGGTCGTCACGGGATTCGGGTGCTTGTCACCAAACACGGCCCGGCCGATTTTCTTCCAGCGGTCGGTGTCGGTCGTGTACTGGTTATCGCCGGCGAGGATCCAGAGAACGTGGGCTTGGGCGTAGCGCTCGGTTTGGAGTTTGCACAAATCGATGAGTTGTTCATCGGTCAATTCTTTACCGGCGTCCCCCTTTTTGTGGGCCCACGCGAGCACCGGCACCGCGAGCAGCCCGGCGTCGTTGATGGCCTTCAACCGCGCGTCGAGCCGTTTGTAGAAGGCTTCGTTCAAACTCAGTTTGCCGTGCGTCACAGTGAATGAGACGTTCCCCTCCGCGTCGGTCGGCGCCGTGCGCCACGGCGAGACCATGTTGAACTGCACCGCGGTGAAGCCCTTCTTCTTTCGGTCCGCGAGATACTTGTCCCAACCCTTTTCCTCGCTCAGCGCCGGCCCGGTCCAACAGGTATCGGCGAGGAAGAAGAACGGCACGCCATCCGCGTGTTCGAGGTGCGTGCCACTTTTGGCCACGCGGATGCGGCCGTGCTTCTCGAAGGGCGTCTCGGCGAAGGCCGTGCCCAGTGACAACGCGATGACACCGGCGAGTAGGAACTTCATCGGCGAAACTCCGGGGGTGTTGAGATTCCACTAGCGCTGCACGCGGGCGCTGCCGCCCTTGGCGAGGGCTTCGACTTCTTCGAGCCGGGCCATCGTCACGTCGCCGGGGAAGGTCGTGAGCAACGCCCCGTGCGCCCAACCGAGGTTCAACGCTTCCTGCGTCGACCGTCCGGTAATCAGACCGTAGATCAACCCGGCCGCGAAGCCGTCGCCGCCGCCGATGCGGTCGACGACATCGAGCTGGCAAGTCGGGCTGGTGAACTTCTCGCCGTTGAGCCAGAGCACCGCCGCCCAATCGTGGCGGTTCGTGGAATGCACTTCCCGAAGCGTCGTCGCCACCGCGCGGATGTTCGGGAACTTCTGGATGGCCTGGCCGATCACATCGAAAAACTTCGTCGAATCGAGCTTCGATTCGCCCTGTTGCTCGACCTTCGGCCCTTGTATTCCCAAGCCGAGTTGCAAGTCCTCCTCGTTGCCGATGAGGACGTCGACGTGTTTCACGATCTTGCCGAGGACCTCCTGCGGTGAGCGATTACCCCCGGCGACCTTCCAGAGCTTGGCCCGGTAATTCAAGTCGAAGGATATGATCGCCCCCGCGGCCTTGGCAGCTTGCATCGCTTCGAGGATGAGTTCCGAGGTCGTGTCCGAGAGGGCCGCGAAGATACCGCCGGAGTGGAACCATTTCACTCCACCGGCGAAGATTTCCTTCCAGTCGAAGTCGCCCGGCTTCAGGAGTGCCCCGGCTTCGTTGGAGCGGTTGTAAAAGACGACCGGGGGTCGGACGCCGGCGCCACGGTCGCTGTATACGGTGGCGAGGTTCGGTCCGCGGACACCATCGTGGTCGAAGAATTTGTAGAGGGGCGTCACACCCATGGCACGGACGCTGGCCTGCACCAGTTCCCCTATGGGGTACTTCGGCATAGCCGTGGCGATCCCCGTCTTCAGCCCGAAGCAGTCGGCCAGATTCGCCGCGACGTTGTACTCACCGCCGGAAACGTGGATGTCCAGCGAGCGCGCCTTACGGAAAGGGATGATGCCCGGATCGAGCCGATGCACGAGCGCCCCGAGCGAAAGGAAATCGAATGCGGCAGGGCCGGGGCG
>JBBRUN010000599.1:0-3080 GCA_038247765.1 Gemmatales bacterium
AAGAGTACAAAGGGGCTGTGCACAGCTTCACGGTGGAGGGGGCCGACAAGCACAAGATCGTCGGCATGGCGTACAACAAGGAAGCGGATGAGAAGTCGTGGGCGTCGATGACGGCGCTGTTCTCGGAAGTGTTTAAGAAGTAGAAGTCAGGCGACTGCGGTCGTTTTTGCCAACGGCCCGACCGCAGTGATGTGGAGGTAGGAACAGACCATGAATTGAGACGGTAGCGATTCGTCGGCGTCCGACAGGTAGACCATCAGGTCGGTCTTCATCAACTTCGCCATTTCTGGATGGCGAACTTCATAAATGTTCCCGCTCGACATTTCTACCCGAAAAGGTACGAATGGACGTGCAGCGAGGAGATTGCGAAAAGTATCAACCGTCATCGTATGGTCCTCGCGGAATCGGCTCGCACAAGACGCATTCTACTTCACTCGCCACCAATCATCAACGCCTTGCTCAACTGGGAACTGACGATTCCGCTCGCTTACTTCTTCGCGGCCAAGTACTCGGGGAACTCGCCTAAGAACCGGTAGGCTGGCAGTGTTCGAACCCCTTCCGTCGCGGTTTTGTATTGGTAGCTGCCCGCCGGGCTGAACAGGGCTTTGCAAGTGTAGGCCTTGTTGACGACCAGACCGGGGATGTATCCCGTCAGCCAGAGCCGCTCCCCGTTGTGGGCGACGATCCGCGCGTTGTTGTCGTCGATTTGGAGAACGGTGAATTCGACGTCGCAGCTCTGGACCCCTTTGATATCGCCGAGCCGAATGTATGTCTGCGGCACCCAGTTCGGATCGCGTCCTCGGGCCGCTTTCGCCCAAGCCAGCCAACCGTCGACGGTTTCTTTGTCGGTCGGTTTATCCGCATTGGCCTCCATCGGGACATTGCCGGGCGCAGTCGGTGGTTCTGTCGATTCGTGGGTGCCCCCGTCGTGGCAGGCGGGCCGCGTGATCTCCCCGTTGATCGTGCGGATCCTGCGCCAATAGTCGAGATTGTTCACCCAGCCGACGACCAGTGCGGTGGCGAGCACGGAGATGAGAGCGATAATCAAACCGAAATATTTGGGCATGCGAGCACCGTGTCTGCGGGTGATGGAATGGCACGGACGGTAGGCGAATTTGCTCGGCCTGTCTACCCGGTTTGCGATGCGAGCGTTGCCAACCTTGCACTAGCCATCCGGCGGTGCTAACTTCTCGGTATGGAACTCCGCGAAGCCCTCACGCAGATCGCCGAAATCCGCACGCGGATGGCCGAGACCGAGCGCTTCCGCGGTTACCGGGCCGCGCCGATTGCCGCGTCCGGACTCATCGCCGTCGTCGCCGGGTACGTACAGTCGCGGATGAATCTCGACCCCGTCCAGAACTCGTCCGGCTATTTGACGTTGTGGGTCAGCACGGCCGCCGTCGCGGCGTTGATTGCCGGATCGGGCATTTGGCTGAGGTTCCACAGCGGCATCGATCGACTCGCCCGCGAAATGACTTGGCTCGCCGTCGGGCAGTTCGCCCCGTGCCTCGGGGCCGGAGCGCTCGTGACACTCGCCATCGTGAAGCAAGCCCCCGAGCACGCGGCTTTATTGCCGGGGCTTTGGCAAGTCTTCTTCAGCCTCGGCGTCTTCGCGTCGTGCCGGCTGTTGCCGAAAGCCATTGCGCTGGTCGGCGTGTTCTACCTCGCGGCCGGGGTGTACAATATCACCTTGGCGGATAGCGCCTCGGCGTTCGCCCCGTGGGCCATGGCGATCCCGTTCTGCCTCGGTCAACTCGGTACCGCCGCCGTGCTCTATTGGCACTTGGAGCGAGACCCCGCATGAACGCGACCACCGAAGAAGAAACCGGCCGCTTCGCATTCGAGGGCCTCGACCGCGTGCTGCACGAAAAAGCCCGCCTCGGCATTCTCAGTTCGCTGTTGTCGCACCACCGCGGCTTGAGCTTCAACGAACTCCGCGATTTGTGCGCGCTCACCGACGGCAACCTCAGCCGGCACCTCACGACGTTGCAAGAAGCGGGCTTAATCGCCATCGGGAAGTCACTGAAAGACAAACGCAGCCTGACGCTCGTCGAATTGACTCCCGACGGCAAGGAGCGATTCTTGGGCTACTTGAGTTTGCTCGAAGGAATCGTCAGCGGGGCCTTGGCCAATACGGAAGCGAAGCCGGTGCTGAGGTTGAAGCCGGTGTAGGGATCTTACGTGGCGACAAGTTTCCAGTTCTACGGTCGCTACTGGAGGATTGCCCCCGACAAGTTGGAAACTTGTCGCCACGTACGAACTGCCAATTCGACAGTACCCCTCCTGTACCTAGCCACATCGGCAGCACTCCGCCAACAATGTGATTACCGCAACTTGCTTCCCATCAAGCACTTCCGCATCGCCAGCCATCGGGCACGGCAATTGCTTGCCTTGCGTCCACGAACCGTATCCCTGCAATCGGAGCCGAGCGTGGAATTGACCCCTCTGAACGACCGTATCATCGTCAAACGCGAAGCCTCGGACGCCAAGAGCGCCGGCGGCATCCTCCTCCCGGACGCCGCCCAGAAGAAGCCGCAGCGGGGTAAAGTTCTCGCCGTCGGGCCGGGCAAGATCAACCCGAAGGACGGTGCCCGCATTGCCATGCAGCTGAAGGTCGGCGACACCGTCCTTTTCACCGCGTGGGCCGGCGACGAATTCGAAGACAAGAAAAAGGGCGGCGAAGTCCTGATCATGCAACAAGACGACGTCATGGCCGTCCTCTCGTAATTTCGTTTTCAACGACCGCGGCCCGGGGCGTGATCTCCTTTCGAGCATGTACCCCGGTTCGCCGTCCGTCCGCACACTCCGACCGCTCACGCGGCCGGCTCGCCCCACTGGAGATTTTGAATGTCCGCCAAGCAGATCGCATTCGACCAAGAAGCCCGCGAAGCCCTCAAACGGGGTATCGGCAAGCTCGCCAAAGCCGTGAAGGTGACCCTCGGGCCTAAAGGCCGGAACGTCATCATCCAGAAGAGCTTCGGCAGCCCGACCGTCACCAAAGACGGCGTGACCGTGGCCAAGGAAATCGAACTGCCCGATCACTACGAGAACATGGGCGCCCGGATGGTGAAGGAAGTCGC
>JBBRUN010000600.1:0-3080 GCA_038247765.1 Gemmatales bacterium
ATGGAAAAGGACGGCGACCGAGATCGCGATTCCGCATTCGCCCATCTCGCCGTGGTTCAAAAATACCTACGAGTAGGAATTTGGGTGGACGATCGGCCCGTCCCCCGTTGAGAATACCCCACATCCATTCCCTTTCAATTGCAAGGATCCTTCCCATGAGTCTCTGGGACAAACTCACGCGCGAGTTCATCGACATCATCGAGTGGACGGAGCCGTCGCAAAACGAAATCCTCGCCCACCGCTTCCCGCGCGGCGACAACGAAATCAAAAACGGCGCCAAGCTCATCGTCCGCGAAGGGCAAGCCGCAGTGTTCGTCAAGGAAGGCCAACTCGCCGACGTGCTGACGCCGGGGTTCCACACCCTCGACACCAACAACATGCCGATCTTGTCGAAGATCCTCGGCTGGAAGTACGGCTTCGAATCCCCCTTCAAATGCGAGGTCTATTTCATCTCCACCCGGCAGTGGACCGACCAAAAATGGGGCACGCAGAACCCCGTGATGATGCGCGATCCGGAGTTCGGCCCCGTCCGCGTCCGCGCCTTCGGCACCTACGCCTTCCGCGTCATCGACCCCGGCACCTTCGTCAAAGAACTCGTCAGCACCGATCCGAGTTTCGAAGCCTTCGAGATCACCGGCCAGCTCCGCAACGTCATCGTCTCGCGGTTCGTCGATACCGTCCCTCGCTTGCAAATCCCGCTGCTCGACATCGTCGGCAACTACGACCGCCTCAGCAAGATGGCGATGGAGAAGATCGCCCCCGACCTCGCCACAATGGGCCTCGGGCTGACGCAGTTCCTCGTCGAAAATATCTCGTTGCCGCCGGAGGTGGAAGCGGCCCTCGACAAGCGCTCGTCGATGAGCGTACTCGGCAACCTCGACCAATACACGAAGTTTCAATCGGCCGAAGCGATCCGCGATGCGGCGAAGAACCCCGGCGGCGCGGCCGGGGCGGGCATCGGCCTCGGGGCGGGAATCGCCATCGGCAACCAGATGGCGGGCGCCATGGCCGGCGGTGCGCAGGCGAACCCGGTGACTTCCACAGCCATGCCACCGCCGCTGCCGCTCGCGGTGACGTACTTCGCCGCGCTCGGCGGCCAACAGGCCGGGCCGTTCGACCTGCCGACGCTGAGTGCGAAAATCAATAGCGGCGAGATCACGAAGGCGACGCTGCTGTGGAAAGCCGGCATGGCGGATTGGACGGCCGCGGAGTCGGTTGCCGATGTGGCCCCGCTGTTCAGCGCCGTGCCCCCGCCGTTGCCGCAGTAAACTGAATCGAACTCGAAGGAGGATTGCGATGATTGCCGTGCTCGATGCTCCTGAAACGTCGCGGTTGACGCCGATGCCCCGGTCAAAGCTTTTGTCGCCCGGTCCGATCCGCTGGACGGTTTCCGAGTTCTACAAGCTCTTCGAACTCCCCGACTTTCAAGACCGCACATTCATTTTGCTCGACGGAGAGATTCTAGAAATGCCCAACCCGGGACCATTGCATGTGGGGATGCTCGAGATCGTCGATGATCTTTTGAAACGCTTGTTCGGGGCTGGATACTCCGTCCGCAACCAAGGCGGCTTGCCGCTCGGTCTCGATATTGAGCCTGTTCCGGATCTCGCAGTGGTCACTGGCACGGCGCGAGATTATCTGCGCACCCATCCGACGCTCGATAAGGTTCGGCTCGTAGTGGAAATCTCCGATTCCACACTGTCGATCGACATCCGGACAAAAGCGCACTTGTATGCAGCCGCCGGGATTCCCGAATATTGGGTGCTGGATCTCAACGCGTCGAAACTCCATGTGTTCCGGGAACCGGTCGCCGACAGCACTGTCCAGCGGGGCTTCCGCTTCGCTTCGGTGCGAGCGTTGACCCCGGGCGACCAAATTGCTCCGCTTGCATTGCCAGGTTCGACTATTGCGGTCGCCGAGATGCTCCCTTGACCACGAAAGCCATCCCCATCGCCAAGCCGGTCGAAGTCCCCGTGGCGCGGCCGGCGCCGCCGGAGGGCCGGAAGTTCCCTTGCCCATCCTGCGGGGCCCGGCTCGATTTCGACCCGGCCGCGCGGGGGTTGAAGTGCCCGTATTGCAGCTACCAACAGAAGATCGAAAAGGGGGACAAGGGCGAAATCGCCGAGCGCGACTTCCACGATTACCTCGACCGCGAAGAGGGCCTCGGGAAGGCGATACCCGGACGCAGCTCCGAAGTCCGCTGCACCGGCTGCGGCGCGGCGGTGCTGCTCGAAGATAAAGTCGAAACCGACAAATGCCCCTTCTGCGCGACGCACCTCGAGAACAAACCCGAAGCCGTGCACGCGATGATCGCCCCCGAGTCGGTGCTGCCGTTCAAGCTCGAACTCCGCCAAGCCCGCGAGGAATTCACCGCGTGGCTCGGTAGCCTCTGGTTCGCGCCGACGGAGTTGAAGAAGGTCGCCGCGCTGGGGCAACTCGCGGGGATCTACCTGCCGTATTGGACCTTCGACGCCATGACGTACACCGACTACACCGGCGAACGCGGCATCGATACGACCCACACCGAAACCTACTCGGACACCGACGCCCAAGGCCGCTCGGTCACACGGACCCGCACCGTGACCCACACCAACTGGTACCCGGCCTCCGGCGAAGTCCGCCACTTCTTCGACGACGTCTTGATCTGCGCGTCGACGAGCCTCCCGGACGATCTCGTCGGCGATCTCGGCGATTGGGACTTGAAGCGCCTCGAACCGTTCCGCGGCGATTACCTCAGCGGCTTCAAAACCGAGCGCTACGCCGTCGGCCTGAAGGCCGGATACAAGCGGTCGAAGACAATCATGAAAGGGATCATCGAGCGCCTCGTCCGCCGGGATATCGGCGGCGACCACCAGCGCGTCCACACGCAAGACACGACCTTTTCCGCCGTGACCTTCAAGCCGATGCTGCTGCCGGTCTGGGTCGCCGTCTACCGCTATCACGAGAAGACGTTCCAGATCCTCATCAACGGCCGCAGTGGCAAGGTAACGGGCTACCGTCCGTGGAGCAGGTGGAAGATCGCACGATTGGTGGGGCTGGTGTTGCTGGGGATCATCGCAGTAGTTGTGTTGGTGAGTTTG
>JBBRUN010000601.1:0-3079 GCA_038247765.1 Gemmatales bacterium
AGCGAAAGCAGCGAAAGCAGCGAAAGCAGCGAAAGCAGCGAAAGCAGCGAAAGCAGCGAAAGCTCCGAAAGCAGCGAAAGTAGCGAAAACAGCGAAAGCAGCGAAAGCTCCGAAAGCAGCGAAAGCTAAACTTCAGTGCCGATCGTTGATTCTTGGAGATTCTTCGCGATGAGCCGTTTTGGTGGGTCACGCTGTGCGTGACGCCGGTGCGCATCCGGCACGGGTCAGGCGTCACGCACAGCGTGACCTACGAAAACGGCTCATCGCAGAGAAACTCCAAGTATTGTTGCTAAACCCCCCGCGATCCTTCCCGTTGACCGAATGGCCGCGCGGTTCTATGATGTCGGCTTATCCGGAACGTACCGATTCTTTGGCCTTTCGGCGTTCGACTCACGCCACCACGGATCCCCGCATGAACGCGGCTCAACCCAAACCGACCACCCCATCCGCACCCGTCCCCGGCGAGGTCACCCCTCCCGTCGGCAAAGATACCAGTGCGCAAATCCAGAGGGAGTTGGAAGACAACTCACTCTACAACTGGCTCCGCGACCTCCCGAAGAAATTCCAGTCGGGCCAACTCGGGAACCCGAAGATCCTCGGCGGCGTGCTCTTGGTCGCCCTCGCCGGCGGCGTCTGGTGGTGGTTCTCGGGCGAATCGAAGAAGACCGAAGCCGACCGCTGGAAGGAAACCAACGGCGCGATGACCCGGGGCGAACTCGAGACGATCAGCAAGAACTACCCGAACTCGACGCAGTCGCTCATCGCCCGCCGCAACGCCGCCGAAATCCAACTCGGCATCGAAGGCACGGCCAAGCTCGACAACGGCGAAACGCGCCTCGCGGCCATCGACAGCATCGAGAAAGCCCGCGAAGAGTTCTTGAAAATCGCCGAGGACTTCAAGAAAGCCGGCGACAAAACGCTCTGGGCCAAGTGCCTCCGCCAAGCGGCCGAGGCCGAGGAATCGCTGATCGGAATCCCCAAAGCCGGTGTGACCACGTTGGAATGGGACGAAAGCCAAGACCGCGGCACGGTCGCCAAGGCCGCTGGGTTGTACACCGATGCGGCCAAAGCCATCGGCGAATCGACGGCCGCCGGGGAACGCTACACAAAGCTGGCCCAGCAACTGCAAGAGAAAAGCCTGCGCGGCGCGGACGACCCGCTGCCGACCCCGCGTAAAGTCGGGATGTACCTGCATCAGCAGATCAAAGCCAAAGTGGTGGAACCGACGCCGAAGACTCCGGACAAGCCGCTGCCGCCGGTCGGTCCGATCCCCGGAATCGGCACCGAGCCCAAGACCCCGGACAAACCCCTCGACCCCAACATGCCCCCGCCGACGGGCACCGGCACCACACCGAAGACGCCGGACAAGCCGCTGAACCCGACGCCGCCGACCAAGTAATTTCGCCATTCGTCATTCGTTCTTCGTCAATCGACTGACAATCGACGTCGGCGAGCATCGAATGTCGAAGGACGAATGACAAATGACTCTCTCCGCCGATGACGACGACCTCCTCCCCGTGCCGTCCGTGCCAGTAATGCCGGCCTACGCCCGAGAGCGGGACGCCGTCGAACTGCTCGTGAAGGTCAAAGCCGAGGGGATGCGGGTCGATCAATACCTGCAAGTTTTCTTCCACGGTTCGAGCCGCTCGGAACTGCAAAAAGCCATCGCCGGCGGGCACGTCACGGTGAATGGCAAGCCGACCAAGGCGAGCTACAAGGTCCGCAACGACGACGAACTCTGGGTGCGGATGCCGACGCCGGTTCACGATGTCATCGTGCCGGAGAACATCCCCCTCGAAGTCTTGTACGAAGACGAAGTGCTCGCGGTCATCAACAAGCCGCCGAACATGGTCGTCCACCCGGCGCGCGGCAACTGGACGAGCACCCTGGTCAACGCGCTCGCGTTCCGCTTCCAAAATCAGCTCAGTGCCGCCAACGGCAACTATCGGCTCGGCATCGTCCACCGCCTCGACCGCGACACGAGCGGGGCAATCCTCATCGCCAAGGACGACAAGGCCCACAGCAAGTTGAGCATGCAGTTCGAGAAGCGCACCGTCTTCAAGGAGTACGTGGCGCTGGTGGTCGGCGAACTCGACCGCGATTCGGATTACGTCGAAGTGAGCCTGAAGCAGCACCCGCACGAGCGCGAGAAGCAAACGGTCGCCGCGGCCGACGACCCGGAGGGGAAGCACGCCTGCAGTTACTACGAGGTGATGGAGCGCTTCCGCGGCTACACGCTGGTGAAGGTACAACCGCGAACCGGCCGGACGCATCAAATCCGCGTGCACTTGGCCCACGTCGGTTGCCCGGTGCTCGCCGACCGCATGTACGGCCGCATGGCCCAATTCCGCAAGGTGGATCTCGTCCCCGGTATTCCCCGCGACGGCGACACCGACATGGTGTATTTGAATCGTCAAGCGCTGCACGCCTACCGGCTGCGATTCAAACACCCCGTGAGCGAGACTTGGCTGGAAATCGAGGCGCCGCTGCCGGCCGACATGCGGAGCGCGCTGGAGGCGCTACGGGAGTTCCGCCCCCATCGGAGGTGAGCGTTGAGCCGCCCCTACCCCTCATCCCCCGGTTGGTGTGGGCTGACACGGTTGCCGCCGTCGCTGGCGTTCAACTTGTGCTGGCGGTAGACAGCCAGATCGCGGCGCAACTTCTGCTCGTGCTCGTCGCGGATGTGGGCGAATTGGCCCATCGCGTACCGCCGGGTGGCCCACGCATCGCGGAACGCCAGCACCAGCACCACGAACACCAACACCATCACGACGACCCAGTAGAACGCCCAGAAGCGCACGAACATCTTTTGGTCGTCGGTCATCTTCGGCTTTTCCCCTTCCGCAGCGGCGACTTCGCCTTTGCGGTCGCCCAAGTCGTCGGCCCGGCGCTCGAGCCCGCTGAGGTACGCTCCGCCGATCATCGCGCCGATGACCGCGATCAATACGCCGTTGATGAGCCGCCGGCGGTGGCGTTGGCCGAAGTAGGTCGCTTCGTCGCTCGGCACGAGCAGCCGCGCTTTCAGCGCCCGGCGGCCGCGGATTTGGTACAGCGACGTAGTCAGGCCGAAGAGCATCAG
>JBBRUN010000602.1:0-3078 GCA_038247765.1 Gemmatales bacterium
CATTCGGGATGGGGGCGGAGTCGAAATGACCGACGCGACCCGGCGAACGGTCATCGCGGAGTACCAGAAGCGCAAGCGCGACGAAGTGCTGCACCCGACGCTCGACCAAAAATGCCCCGGCCGCGAGCACCGGGGAAGGAAGGTTTCCCCCGTGCTCGAAGGCGGGGGCGGATTGAAACCTCGTATTCCGAGTCTTCCTCGTCGTCGTCGTCCGTCTCCACGATCCTCGAAGCCGCGTTTCCCCGTGCTCGAAGGCGGGGGCGGATTGAAACCGCAATACGCTTGCGGGCGATCTCGGCATACTCTGGTTTCCCCGTGCTCGAAGGCGGGGGCGGATTGAAACAAATTTGGTCGTGGCAGGGCAAGCGGCTCACGTTGTTTCCCCGTGCTCGAAGGCGGGGGCGGATTGAAACATTTAATCATCTGGGCCACGTCGCCCCCGGCCATCGTTTCCCCGTGCTCGAAGGCGGGCGGCGGATTGAAACTGCGACGCGCTCATGGCCGTCGGCGTCTCAGCGAGCTTGTAGAGGGCGGATCTCACCCCGTGAGCAACGTTTCGATTCTCGTCACTTCGACAGGGTCGAAGTTGAAAGCGAGCACGTCCAGATCGGCCGTCATGTGAGAGGAGTCGGTCGTCCCGGTCAGGGGAATCATCCCGGCATCCAAGGCGAACCGGAAGATAATCTGGGCGGGGGTGTGGCCGTACCGTTCCGAAATCCGGAGGAGGGTCGGGTGGACGAGCGCCGCGCGGTTCCCGGTGAGGAGGGAAAACCCTTGGTACACCGCGCCATTGGCCTCGCAGCATCTTCGGATTTCGCGATCCCATCCGCGCGCCGCGTAGCAGCGGTTCTGAACGAAGTGCGGTTTAATTCGTGCGCTTTTGCAAAGCGCCGCGATCTGATCCAGAGATACGTTGCTCACGCCCAGCAGTCGGGTGCGGCCGCTGTCGCAAATCGCCTCCATCGCGCGCCACGCTTCCCAATCCGATGGGGAGAGACCTTCGCGCCGACTCGGGCCGTGCAACACGTAGGAATCGATCGCCTCGATACCCAAGTGTTCGAGCGAACTCGTCAAGGACTGTTCGACCTGGGTTGCGACCGGCGAGTTCGGATCGTAGGGGAGGCGGTGATCGTGTCCGTCGCGGAAGGTGAACTTGGTCTGGAGGAACAGCTCTCGGCGGGTCACAACCCCCGCGCGGATGGCGGCGGAAACCGCGGAGCCGACGGCGGACTCGCGGTAGTGTTTGCGTTGGTTGGCGGTGTCGATGCCGCGGAATCCGGCTCGTAGGGCCAGCCCCGTCAAGCGTTCGGTCTCGTCCTCTTTCCACGCGGTGCCGTACAAAAAGCACGGGACAGAGACACCGTTGATGGAGCGGTTTTGCACACGCATGATCGCGCCCGCCAAAGTGAGGTGAGCCGGGTCCGGTGCTGAGGACGGCCTCAACCCCCCGGTTACCGCAGGAGTTCCTTGACGATCTTGCCGTCCCGACCGTCGAGCAGCGACAACTGGCCCCCCGAGCGGCTGTACACGAGTTTCTTGATGTCCAGCCCGAAGAGGTGCAGCAGCGTGGCGTGGAAGTCGTGCTGCGACACTTTCCCCTCGACGGCGTGGTGTCCGAACTCGTCCGTCGCGCCGTGGATGACGCCGGCCTTGAACCCGCCGCCCGCGAACCAATGGGTGAACCCGTTCGTGTTGTGGTCGCGGCCGACCTTCGCCGCGCCGCCGTCGTTCTGGATCACCGGGAGGCGGCCCATCTCGCCGCCCCACGCGACGATGGTCGTGTCGAGCAGGCCGCGCTGCTTCAGATCGGAAACCAAGGCGGCGCTCGGCCTGTCGGTCTTCTTGCAGGCGGCCGGCAAGCTCGTGCGGATCGAGCCGTGGTTGTCCCACTGCTGGTTGCTCGTGAAGACCTGGACGAAGCGCACCCCGCGTTCGACCAATCGGCGGGCGATCAGGCAGCGGGTGCCGTACTCGGCCGTGACCGGGTCGTCGAGGCCATACAGGGTCTTCGTCTTCGCGCTCTCCTTCGACAGGTCGAGCGCCTCCTTCGCGGCGGTCTGCATCTTCGCGGCCAGCTCGTACCCGGCGATGCGGGCTTCGAGGTCGAGTTCGCCGGGGCGGGCGGCGAGGTGGCCGCGGTTCAATTCGTCGAGGTATTTCAACAATTCGGCCTGCGGTTGCCCCTTGAGGTGCGTCGGCGGATCAAGATTCGGAATCCGCGGCTCGCGCGACCGCACCACGGTGCCCTGGAATAGCGACGGCAGCCAGCCGTTCGACCAGTTCTCGACGCCGCTCACCGGCAGGCTCGCCGGGTCCGGTAGCGCCACGAACGCCGGCGGTTCCTGCGATTCCGCGCCGAGACCGTAGCAGAGCCAACTGCCGAGAACGGGGTGACCGGAGGCAATCCGGCCGGTGTTCAGCGCGTGAATGGACTGGACGTGGTTATTCACGTCGGTGTGCATCGACCGCACGACGGCGATGTCGTCCACGATGCCGGCCAGGTGCGGCAGCAGTTCGGAAACGTCGGTGCCGCACTTGCCGTGCTTGGCGAACTTCCACGGGCTGCCGAGGATTCGGGAACTCGACTCCGCGGCGTTGTCGTACTTGATGGTCCCGGGGAAGGGCTTGCCGTCGAGTTCGGTGAGCTTCGGCTTCGGGTCGAGCAGATCGACATGGCTCGGGCCGCCCTGCATGAAGAGCGAAATCATCGCCTTCGCCTTCGGCGCGAAGTGGGGCGGCTTGGTTTTCAGGTCGAAATGCTTCGGCTCCAAATCGGGCTTCGCGGGCTCGGCCAAGAGCCGGTCGCGGTTGAGCAACCAGACCAGCGCGACCGAGCCCACGCCCATGGTGCCCGTGTGGATCGCCTCGCGGCGGGATCGTAAATTCATCGGCATCGCCCGGTGAGCCGCGCACCGGAGGCGCGCGTGATGTTGTTCGAGGAACACCGACTAATCCACATACAGAAACCGGTTGCTGCCGAGCAGCGCCTGACAGAAGGCGGCGAGCGCCCGGACTTCGGGGCTCGGCGACTCGGGCGCCTTCTGCCCCGCCATCGGGGGCGGCGACAACTTCCGGAAC
>JBBRUN010000603.1:0-3074 GCA_038247765.1 Gemmatales bacterium
CCAGCAAGGATGCTTCCGCTTCCCATGCTCGCCCACACCCTTGCTCGCGCAGCGGGCTGGTGTCACTCCGCCGCGCGCGGCGGCGGGGCGGCTTCGCGGCGTTTCGGCGGCGGCATCTTCGCCTTGCAATCGCCGATCAGATCCTTGATCACCTTCACCTCGTTGGCAAAGAACTGCGGCTTCTCGAACTTCGCGGCCACGGCAATCGCCTTCTCGTACCAGCCGATCGCGAAGCTCAAACAGAGCCGGCCCATAGTCACCGTGACGGACAAAGAATAGCCGTTTGCGACGGGAAGTGCGCAGGGCGGCAAAGCGGATCGGCTGGAAGACTGAAGTACACTATGACCGAACCGATAATGACGGACGTGCTGCAAGCGGAGAAGACGTTCCGCATGCTGATGGGAACGAGGTCGAGGGGCGCCGGGATTTCATTTTGAAGCACCGGGCCAACGTCGAAGACATCGACTACGGGGCCTAGGGGCGAATTGCCCATTCACAAATAGCGAAGGTGGGACTTGAACCCACAAACCTTTCGGTGCTCGATTTTGAGTCGAGTGCGTCTGCCATTCCGCCACTTCGCCAGCAATATCACGATACAGCAGGGTTCCCCGCTGGGCAAGGCGCAACCGAAACGAGTTGGCAGGCGGAAAATGATTTCAGCCGAAACCACCTCGCCCCGCTTGGAACCATATGTCGATGTGATAATTGTCCTTGTCACTTCGGGTCGAGCTTCCAAACCAACGCCGTGGTGTCCGCGCCGCCGGTGACGAAAGTTTTGCCATCGGGCGCCACCGCCAAGCTCAGCGTCCGCGACGGCGCTTCGACCGTTTGCACGACCTGCTGCTTCCGCCTATAACATTCCAATATGGAACACCCGAAAATCCCCATCGTCGGTATCGGCCCGGATGGTCTTGCGGGCTTATCCGCCCGCTCCGCGGCTTGGCTGAACGCGGCCGAGATCGTCTTCGGATCCGAAGCCGCGTTGACGCTACTGCCCGAACTGACCGCCGAGCGCGTGCGCATCGGCACCGACCTGCCCGAGGTCGTCGAGAAGCTCAAAGCCAACCTCGGCAAGAAGCGCATGGCCGTCGCGGCCGTGGGCGATCCGCTGTTTTACGGCACCGCCCGCTACCTCTGCGAGAAGGTCGGCCCCGATCAATTCGAAGTCGTCCCGCACGTCAGCAGTATGCAACTCGCCTTCGCCCGCCTCAAGGAAACGTGGGAAGAAGCCTACCTCACCGACCTCTCCGCGAAGGCGCTCGACGATGTGCTCGACAAGATCCGCATCGCCGAGACGGTCGGGCTGTTCACCTCCGACAAGTATCCGCCGAACCGCGTGGCCCGCGAACTCCTCGCCCGCGGGATCGACTATTTCCACGGCTACGTCTGCGAGAACCTCGGTGGCCGCGATGAGCGCATCACGCAAGGGGAACTGTCGGAAATCCAGGATCTGCGCTTCGATCCCCTCAACGTGTTCATTTTGAAGCGGAAACCGAATCGACCCGACCGGCCGCGCACCGGCGGGCAACTCGGCCGCTTCGGCAATCCGGACGATCTCTTCGCCCAATCGCGGCCCAAGACGGGGCTGATCACGCAAGCGGAAGTCCGCGCCGTGGCCTTGAGCCAACTCGACCTGCGCGTCGGCGATGTGGCGTGGGACGTTGGCGCTGGCTCCGGTAGTGTCGCCATCGAAATGGCGCAACTCGTCGCCCCCGGCACGGTCTACGCCATCGAACAGGACAGCGCCGACTATCACCTGATTCAGGCGAACCTCGACACCTTTGGCATCCCGAACGTGAAGCCGATCTTCGGCACCGCCCCCGGCGTGTTCGAATCGCTCCCCGCCCCGGACGCCATTTTCGTCGGCGGCAACGGCGGTGAAGTGGCGCGCTTGCTCGAAGCGAGTTATGCCGCCCTCCGCCCCGGCGGCCGGCTCGTCGCCAACGTCGGCACCTTGGAAATGATCAGCGCGACCTATGCCGTGCTGAAGCGCCTGGCGACGACGGTCGATGTGCTGCTGATGAACTTGTCCCGCGGCGTGGAGCAATTGGAGAGCCTGCGTTTCGAAGCGGTGAACCCGACGGTGCTGCTGCGGGTGCGGAAGATGAGTTGAAGTTTTCCGCAAGCTTATTTTCTTTGGTGATTGCGATGGCTAGGCCAAATACGTCGGCCCTACGGGGCGAAGACAGGTCGTTGGCAGTTTTCCGATTCTGCTTTGCTCACGAAGTTCCCACGGTAGAATTGGGATATGAAACCGACTCCCGTTCTCGATCGACTGATCGCACCTCTCGGCGATTGCCTGACACCGGAATCGGCTCGTCGCTTGCTCGCGCTGAAGCCCGATCCCGATCTTGTTTCCCGCATCGACGACATGGCGACATGCAATACTGAAGGTCGGCTGACAGCGGAGGAGTCCGCGGAATACGGACGCTACATTTCCTACGCGACCTTCGTCGCGATCTTGAAATCGAAGGCTCGCCAACTGCTCACCGCGCCGCACGGTGAGTGATGCAGACCCCGTTACGAGCACTCGTCCGCGCTCGCGCTGGAGATCGGTGCGAATACTGTCGCCGGATGATTGACCGCCTCCCGTCGATGCCAAGCGCCCATCGTCAGCCAAGCGTTCGCCAGCGCCAGCGCCCACTGCGCTGCGGCGATCCACATATACGCGGCGTGCCAGCGGTAGAAAACCTTCGGCCGATTCACGATCTGCTCGACCGGATCGAGGAACGAATCGAGCACCGGGTGTAGCACGAACAGTGCGATCAGCAAGATCGCCGACGCGGTGCCGATCCCGATGCGGACCCGCCAGCGCGGGGTGCGGCGCTCGGCGATCAAACTCCACGCCAGCAGCAGGTGGAAGACCGCGCCGATGAGATTCAACGTGCGGGTCACCTCTTGCGTCACGAATCCTTGGGTGATTGGCGAACCGAGGACGTCCGTGCCCGTCGGCACGACCACGGCCGCGTAGAACAGGAAACCCCCTTGCCAGAGGGCCCAAGCCTGAAAGAGCAAAAATCGCCGCCACATCGCGATCATTTCGGCCCCCCACACGAGATTGTCGGTATCTGTCA
>JBBRUN010000604.1:0-3069 GCA_038247765.1 Gemmatales bacterium
ATGCCATTCTTGGATCGTGAAGGGCCTGTCGAAATCGATGTGGCAGCCGTGTACGATCCTCATTCGCCGGGATTCGCATCGGGGGAATTGCAAACTTGGTCCGCCCCCGAACCGGGTTTGGCGGTCGCGGTCGAATGGCCGGATGAAGATGGGATGCGCGTCGAAATCCATAGCGAGGATGGCGATTCACAGTTGGCGGCAGCGATCGAATTGGTGAGCCCGAGCAACAAGGATCGCCCGAGAACCCGGGAAGCGTTTGCGGCGAAATGCGCCGACTACTTGAGTCGCGGCTGCGGGTTGGTCGTCGTCGATGCGGTTTCGATTCTCCGGGCCGATCTCCGCGCCGACCTATGGGCCGCCCTCGGCCTGAGCGGAGCTCCACCGACGGTCGGCCCCCTTTCCGCCGTGTCGTACCGATCGATCGGCCGCAACGGCGCTGGGCAGCTCCTCGCTTGGCCGAGTCCGCTCGTCGTCGGCCAACCGCTACCGACCCTGCCGCTTTGGCTCGGTGCCGAACTGGCGATTCCCCTCGATTTAGAAGCGAGTTATTCGGCCGCGTGCCGCGATCTGCGGATCGTCCGTTGAATCGATCTCGGCCACAACCCGTTACGCCCCCGTTACTGGCAATCCCCCGGCGGTTCTGGTACGTCCTATAGGTAGGGCTTCGCAGGAATCGGAGGGTGCGACGTGCGGATTTTTCTCTCCACTATCGCTGTGCTGGCGCTCGGCACCGGGGCCTTCGCCGACGAGTTATCCGCCAAGGCCCAAGCGGTTCTGCAGTCCCACTGCTACCGCTGCCACGGGCAAGACGGCTCCATCGAAGGCGGCTTCAACTACATCCTCGACCCCGCGAAACTCGTCGAACGCAAGAAGATCGTCCCCGGCAAACCGGCCGAATCGCCGATCTACAAACGCATCGCCAACGGCTCGATGCCCCCCGTCGGCGAGAAGGTGCGGCCGAGTGACACCGAGTTGTCAACACTGAAGGAATGGATCGCCGCCGGAGCCGCCGGGTCAGCGACTCCGCAACGGAAGTCCGTCTCCGCCGGCGACATTTCCAGATGGATTCAAGACGACCTCGACACTATGGACCGGCGCTCGCGGCGGTTCATCCGCTACTTCAGCCTCGCCCACCTCTGGAACGCCGGCCTCGGCGACGACGAACTGCAAACCTACCGCAACGCCCTCGCCAAGCTCGTGAACTCCCTGAGCTGGCACCCGAAGCAGCACAACCCCGAGGCCATCGACCCGGCCAAGACGATCCTGCGCATCGATCTGCGCTGGTACCTCTGGGACGCGAACCTCTGGAACCGCCTGCTGAACGACTACCCGTACGGCATCCTCGACGACAGCGTGAGCAGCCGGGCGATTTTGGTGAACACCGCCACGAAGGTGCCTGTGCTGCGGGCCGATTGGTTCGTCGCTACGGCGAGCCGGGCACCACTCTATTACGACATGCTGCAGATGCCGGGGAACCTGCCCGAACTCGAGAAGCAGCTGCGCGTCGATTCGGTGCTGAACATCCAGCAGGAACGCGTGAGCCGGCTCGGCTTCAACGGCTCGGGGGTCTCCCGTTTCAACCGCGTGCTCGAACGGCACGACGCCCTCAACGGGCCATACTGGCGCACCTACGATTTCGACGAACCGCCCGCGAATCTCGTCGACCGCAACTCCCCGCAACCGGCCGACCGGCGGAACATCTTCGCCTTCCCGCTCGGCCCGAACCAAGTCGATACCGCGTTCCAACACGCCGGGGGCGAGGCGATCTTCGCGCTGCCGAATGGCCTGCATGCGTACTTCATCGTGAATGCCAAGGATCAACGGCTCGACAAAGCGCCGACGGCGATCGTCAGCGATCCGAAGCGGCCCGACCGCTCCGTCGAAGCGGGCGTGTCGTGCATGAGTTGCCACATCACGGGGATTCTGCCGAAGGCCGACCAAGTGCGCGACCACGTCGATAAGAACACCAAAGCCTTCGGCCGCACGGAGGCGAGCATCATCAAGGCGCTCTACACCGGCAAAGACGCGACGACGAAGCTCATGGAAGACGACGCCAAGAAGTACGCCGAGGCCGTGGCGAAGACCGGGGCGAAGGTCAGCAAGTTCGAGGCGGTGTCGACGATCACCCTGAAATACGAGGCCGATCTCCACTTCAGCACCGCCGCCGCGGAAGCGGGTTTGACGCCCGACGAGTTCCGCAAAAAGATCGAAACGGTCGAAATCCTGCGCCAGACGCTCGGGGCACTCCGCGTTGCAGGGGGCACCGTCTCGCGGCAAATCTGGGTTCAGACCTTCGGCGAAGTCGTCCGCGAGTTCAAGCTCGGCACTCTGTTCCGCGGCAACACCAACGGCGCCGCACTCGCCGACAACACCGGCGAACTCGACCCGCTCGAAGCCTCCGGGAACACCGCCAACGCCGTGGCCTTCCGGCCCGATGGCCGGTTCGCGCTCGTCGCTTCGGCCGACCGCAGCGTCCGCCTATGGGATGTCGAAGCCAAGCGCGACAGCAAGCGACTCATCGGCCACACCGCGACCGTGTGGGCGGCCGCGTTCAGCCCGGACAACACCAAGGCGATCAGCGGCAGCGTCGATGGCACCGCCCGCATCTGGGATCTGGCGAACGCGCAGGAACTCTTCAAACTCGACGGGCACGAGGCGCTCGTTTCCGCCGTCGCCTTCAACACCGACGGAACGAAGGCGATCACCGGGAGCTTCGACGGCTCGGTCGTCTGGTGGAACGCCGTCACCGGCAAAGAAATCCGCCGGCTCGATGGCGAAGCGAAGGCCATATTCGCCATCGCCCTGCACCCGAAGGAGAAACTCGCGGCCATCGCGGCGGACCGGCAGATCATCGTCTGGAACTTCGCCACAGGCGAAGTGGTGTCGAAGTGGGACGCGCACCGAGGCGGCGTCGGCTGCATCGCCTATACGGACGACGGCCTGTCACTGATCTCCGGCGGCGACGATGGCCTCGTGAAAATATGGGACGCCAAAACCGGTAAGATCTCGGTCGAACTGGCGGGCCACGAAGGATCGCTCCGCAGCGTGGCGTTGAAGCCGGGAGGCAAA
>JBBRUN010000605.1:0-3038 GCA_038247765.1 Gemmatales bacterium
CTCCGGCCGAAGCCGGCGAAGTCGAACCCCGTTTGCATCTCGGGGGCCTTCCGCATCGAAGCGATCCCCGTGCCCGCCGTGAACTTGCCGCAGATGCCGGCGAACCGCGTGCCCGTCCTGCTGCAGATCACGCCCGAGCCGCGCCTCCGCTGGATTTGCACGACGCAGACACTCGTGACGATGGCCAAGGATCAAGACGGCCGCTCGTTGGTGTGGGACTACGTCGCGCCCGACCTGCAACCGAACAACTACGCCTACGAAGGCCGACGCATCGGGCGGGGTAAAGGCGGCTACTACGGTGGCCAGGTCGCGCCGGCGGAATTCCCCGCGACGCCGTTTCAAGCGTACGTCAAGCTGTTGGCGCCCGACGCGGGGACGAGCAACGCCCTGAAAGAAATCGAGGGCAAAATCCGGGGCAAGATCTGGAGCCAACCCGAAACGATGCTGGCGATCGCGGAGCTCAGCGACACCGTTCAAGAAATCTACAGCGCGAGCCTGAGCTTGAAGGCGAAGTACGAGCCGATGCCCGGCGATGCGGCGGCGCACTTGATGTCGATCACGACCACCTACAACGCCGGCGAAGTGATCCCCTACCACGGCAGCAGCGCGCTGAACACCAATCCGGATGGCCTCTGGCTCGAAAACGGCCCCGGCGGCCGCGTCAAGTTGAACGCCGTGAAGCTCAATGCGGAAGAACTCCGATTGGCCCAAGGCTTCACCAATGCTTACGGTTTGGCACTGGTCGACGGTCGCGGCAAGCCGATGAACCTCTCCCCGCACACCGTCACGCAGCGAAATCAGTACGACCAATTCACGGGCACGCAAACGATCATGATCGTCGCGCAGTACGTCGTCCGGCCCGCCGACAAAGACGACGCGGCCAAGCCGGCGAAGCTCACCTTCAACGGCACCCGCATGAAAACGCTCGAAGTTCCCTTCAAGCTCAAAGACGTCGCCGTGCTCCGCGGCTTGGGCACGAACATCCAACCCATCAATAATAACGATAACTTCGATCGCTGAGTCGTGGGCGCCAACGGATCGCGCGATCCGCCGTATGATCTCTACGACCGCCCGGCGCGGTCGCGGAGTGAACCATGATCCGGATCTTCACCATTCTCTTCGTCGCATCGGCCAACGCCTCAGTCGGCTATTGCCAAGACGCCAAACCGGCGGAGTTCGCGCCGTTGTCCGGGCAACTCGGAGATCGCGATTACCGCATCCGCGAAGAGGCCGCAAAACACTTCCTCGCATTCGGAGCCGAAGGCTTACCGACGTTGCGCAAGGTGGCTGAGTCGGGGAACCGCGAAGCCGCCGAGCGGGCGCTGGAATTGATCGCGAAGATCGAAAAGCGCATCGACAACGACCGCGAGACGGCGGGCACGATCGTCGAATTGATTGCGAAGGAACAAACGCTCGCTGCCGCCCTCGATTCGCTCCGCAAACAAACGGGGTACGAGCTGATACTCGCCGGAGATCAAAAGCCCATCACGAAGAAGTTGACGCCGAAGGGCGGTAAGGCAGACTTCTGGAATGCAATTGAAGCGATCGCCGCCGCGGCGGATCTCGTCGTGGAGTCGGACGCCGTACGCAACTCCATCCGGCAAGACAAAGCGATTGAAGCCTTGGCGCATACCGACTCGTTCGTCCTTCGCAAACGGACGAAAGCGCCCGCGAACCCCGTCTGCGTCAGCGGTGCGTTCCGCATCGAATCGATCCCCGGTACCTTGGCGTTCGCCCAGCAATTCCACAACGACCGCTTCTCCGCGATATTGCAGATCACCCCGGAGCCGGGTCGCCGTTGGGTCGGGACATCCGAAGTGCTGCTCACGAGCGCCCGAGATCAAGACGGCCGTTCGCTGTCGCTCGATTACCTGGACGCTCCGCCGCTTCTCGCCGCTCCGAACTTCGGCGGAGGTGGTGCTTTTGGCGCAGGCGGGAATGGCAACTTCGGAAATAATGGCGGCTTCGGAAATGCCGGCTTCGGAAATGCCGGCTTCGGAAATGCCGGCTTCGGAAATGCCGGCTTCGGGAATGGCGGCAACTTCGGCTTCGCTGGCCCTGTGCCGATCAACCCGTATCAAATCCCGGTGCTGTTCCAAAGCCACCGCGACGGCGCGACTCGCACCCTAAAAACCTTCGACGGGGTAATCCGCGGCCGGGTCTGGGGGCAGCCGGAAGCGCTGCTCACGATCGCCGGACTGAGCAACGAGTTCCGGGAGGTCGCCGGCGAGAATGGAATGCTCATGAAGGCGAAAATCGCGCCCCTCTCCGACGAACCGAAGGGCCGGATGCTCGCGGTCGTGGTCGAGTACGATTCCGCCGCCTGCACACCGACTTTCGTCTCGGACGGGCTGACGCTGTTCGATGGCGCGGGGAAGCCGATGACACTGATCCCGCTGAACGTGACGACCCAACCGCTCGGCCACAGCGATGGAATCCGGCACTGGCAGATCCAACGGCTGACGGCCCAATACGCGCTACGCACCGCGAAACCGGGCGAAAAACTCGACCCGCAGAAGCTCGTATTCTCGGGTTGCCGCTTCAAATCGGTCGATGTCCCATTCCGATTGAAAGATGTGCCCTTGATCTGTGGCTCGGCCGAAGCGTTGCGAGTCGAAACGAATGTTCATTTCTTCAAGTGAGAACGCGCCCGTGCCCGATTGGCTCCTCGTCTTCCTCGGCGGTGGCACCGGAGCCGTCGCCCGCTATTTCTTCGGTCGTTGTTTCGCAGCTCCCGGCGGATTCCCGTGGCACACCTTCGGTATCAACGTCGCCGGCTCGTTCGCACTCGGCGCGCTGGTCGTGCTTTGCAAAGATCGGCCCGCGTGGCTGCTGTTGCTCGGCGTCGGTGTTTGCGGCGGCTTCACGACCTTCAGCAGTTTCAGCGTCGAAGTTCTGAGGATGATCGAAGCCGGGCAATATTCCCCGGCGTTCGGCTATGCACTCGGGTCGGTGGTCGCCGCGATCGCGGGCGCATGGCTGGGCCTGCAATTGGGGAAGGCGTGAACGCCTCAGCTCACGGCACTCACGTCCGCGAG
>JBBRUN010000606.1:0-3037 GCA_038247765.1 Gemmatales bacterium
CGCTTCCGCGAGCCGCGACGATGTCAGTAATCCGAAGGCCTGTTCGGTGAACGCGTCCATCCCCTTCAGCGCGCCGTTCGAGTCGGTATCGCGGCGGATATCGTCGAACGAGCGCAACAGCGACTTTCGGTCGTGGAGTCGATCGACCGATAGGCCGCGCAGAACCATGTCGTCGCGGGCGGGGCCGGTCGGCCGGAATGGGGACATCGAAGTACCGAGGAACCCTGGGCCCGGCTCGTTGTACGGTCCGTGGGTGCAGGGGTAGCAGAGGCTAATGAACGACGGAATCGCCGGGTCGGTGACGGGAAGCACCTTCGCCGCGACGGAGCCGAACTGCGGCCAACCGCCGCTCGGCGCTTTGGCCTTCGCGCTGCGGCCGTTGAACACTTGAACCGCGTCGTGGTCGGCCTGATTCCCGACTAGCGACCGCACGATCACGAGTTTGTCCATAATCTTGGCGAGCTTCGGGAAGGCCTCGCAAATCTGGATGCCGGTGACGTTCGTCGGCCGCGGCTTCCACGGCCCGGCGATTTCCTTCGGCGCGTCCGGTTTCAAATCGAACATGTCTTGGTGCGGCGGGCCGCCGACCAAGTAAATGAGGATGACCGACTTGTTCGAAGAACGAACCCCGGCTTTGGCCTCGGCCTTCAGCAATTGCGATAGAGTTAAGCCGCCGAGACCGAGGGCGCCGATTTGCAAGAAGCCGCGGCGGGAAGGACGGGAAGCAGCCGGTGCCATCGTGGGCGAACTCCGGGTGTGGTGGGGAGAGTAGTCTATCACATCGCTTCCTGTGGTGTTCTCTCCAAGCCAGAAGGATTTGCGACATTCACGCGGCGCGGTCGAGGACGTCGTTCCGGGTCGTTTCGGCGATGGCTGCGACTTCTGCGATCATCGCGTCGTCGACGCCGAGGTCTTTGAGCGCCTGCCCGAGATCTTCGATGACCGCGTCGAAGTGTCCGTCGTTCAAGCCCTTGTCGCGAACCAACCGCTCATGGGCGGACCGCATGGCACGACCGGGGTAGTTTGGCATGCCGCCGAAGGCATATTTCAAGAACAATTTCTGGTGCTGCGATTGGCGGGCCATATCGACGCCGTCAAAGAAATGCTTGATGCGGTCGTCGCTCAGCACGATCTCGTAGAAGCGGTTCACCGCGGCGTCCACGGCGGCATCGCCGCCAATCCTGTCGAAGAGCTTGGTCATGTCAGATTCCGGGAGTGGGAGAGAAAGTCGAACTCATCGTCTTCTTTATAGTTTCCGCCGGCACCGCCTCGCCTCGGCCATCGTATTCGCGATCCGCTCTTCGAGGTCCTTCAAAATCGCGTCGCGGTTCCAAGTGCGGTAGTAGCCCGCCGGCAGCGCTTCCCCGAAAGCCACCGCAATGCTGCCGGGAGTCCTCGGCAAGAACAGCGGGGCGAGCGCCGGACGCTTCGCGTGCCTCGGCCAGCTCTCGTAGGCGCCGACGATCCCGCACGGAACGATGGGCGCATCGGCCCGCTTCACCAACAGCGCGATCCCCGGCTTCAGCGGTTGCAGTTCGCCGTCGCGGGTGCGTTCCCCTTCGGCGAAGACTGTGACCACTTCGCCGTGCGCGAGCATTTCAAAGACCGCTTGCAGGCCCTCTTTGCCGAGGTTGCGGTCGATGGGGAAGGCCCCGTATTGGCGGATCAGCCAACCGAAAAATGGGATTCGGAAGAGGTTGTGCCGGGCGAGATACGACAGCGGCCGGCGGGCGATGAGGCCGACGAGGAGCGGGTCGAAGAAGGCTTGGTGATTCGACACGATCAGCGCGGGGCCGGAGTCGGGCAGGTGCCGGCGGGCTGTGCAGCGGTAGCTCCAGCCGAGGTGGAAGACCCAGAAGCCGATCTTGTGCGTGGCGAACCAGAGGAGATGTTTCAGAATGGCCGCACCTCAGCGCATGACGAAGCCGCCATCGACGTTGATCGTCTGCCCGGTGATCATGGCCGCGCGGGGCGAGGCGAGGAACACGGCCATATTCGCCACGTCTTCGGGCGTCTGCCAACTATTCAGCGGGATCACTTTGCGGATCTTGTCTGCGGCCCACTCTTCGTAGTTCGCCGCGGTGCCGCGGGGTTGCCGGTCGGCCCACGCCTGCCAGACGGACTTGTTCAATTCCGTCTTCACCATGCCGGGGCAGATCGTGTTGACCCGCACGCCGAACGGCGCCAGATCCTTGGCGGCGCATTGGGCGAAGTTGATCAGCCCGGCTTTAGCGGCGCTGTACGGCGGATCGGTCTGCGAGCCGATCTGTCCGGCGACCGAAGCGAGGAACAGCATCGTCCCCGTGCGCGCCGCGGCGAGCTTCGGTGCGAAAGCGTGCGCCACGACCGCGGCGCCGGTGAGATTCACGCGCAGCACGCGATCCCACTCCGCCGGGTCGATATTCCAAAACGGGAAGCCGAATTTTCCCGAGCCAATACCCACGCAGTAGACGACGTGCCGGACGGCGCCGATGGCCTCGGCGCAGGTGCGGATGGAGGCGAAATCGAGGACGTCGGCCCGGTAGCCTTTGGCGCCGAGCCGTTCGGCGACGACGAAGACTTCTTCGGAAACATCGACGAGGGAGGCGGTGGCCCCCTCGTCGACGAAGGCCTCGGCGATAGCGAGGCCCAAGCCGCGGGCGGCCCCGAATACGGCGACGGAGTCGCCGGACAGTTGCAAATCCACGGGCTACTTCTCCGTACCCTTCAACAACATTTCGACGATCTTCTCGACTTCTTTCTTGTCTTTCTCATCCGAAGCCTCGACGGCTTTCTTGGCGTACTCGGCCGCCTTGGCTTTGTCGCCGATAAACATTTGCAGTCCGATCGATGCGAGCAAGAGGCCGACATCTTTGGGTTCGAACGCGAGAACGGTGTCGAGCGACTTGGTCGCCAAGTCGAGGAACTTCTTGTCCGGGTTCAGCTCTTTGCTGGCGAGAATCATGCCCGTGTAGTTCCCCGGCAGCACTTTCTTCTTCGCCACCGACTTGGCCAGCATCGCCTCGCCGACGACCTTGGCGTCGTCGTACTTCTTGGC
>JBBRUN010000607.1:0-3018 GCA_038247765.1 Gemmatales bacterium
TCACGGTGCCTTCCAGTTCCATCGCAGTGTCCTCCCTCGGAACTACTTATAACTCCGCACGCTCGGCTTCACGAACTCGAAGTTCAGCGGCTCTTCGTTGCGGATCGGGGTTTTGTCGGGCCCCGCGTACTCCCACGCCGCGGCGTGCACGTAGTTCACATCGTCGCGCTTCGCTTCGCCATCCGGGTATTGATGTTCTTCGCGGAAGTGGCCGCCGCACGACTCTTCGCGCGTCAAGGCATCGCGGGCCAGAAGTTCCCCGAACTCCAAGAAGTCGGCGACGCGGCCGGCCTTTTCGAGCGCCGAGTTCAAACTCTCGCCGGTTCCCGGAACACTCACGTTCTGCCAGAACTCGGCCCGCAGTTCCTGGATGTGCTGGATCGCGGATTCGCACGATGCCTTCGTCCGCGACATGCCGACCTTTTCCCAGAGCGTCTTGCCGCAGTCGCGGTGGAATTCGGTCGAAGTCTTTTTCCCTTGGATCCCCAGCAGTTTCTTTGTCAGCGCCGCCACGTCCGCTTCGCACTTCTTGAACTCGGCGTGTTCCACCGGCTTGCGATCTACCGGAACACTCGCGAAGTAGTTGCCGAGGGTGTAGGGCAGCACGAAGTAGCCGTCGGCCAAGCCCTGCATGAGCGCCGACGCCCCGAGGCGGTTGGCGCCGTGATCGCTGAAGTTCGCTTCGCCGACGACGAACAACCCGTCGATGTTCGACATCAAATGGTAATCGACCCAGAGCCCGCCCATCGTGTAGTGCAGCGCCGGGTAGATCCGCATCGGGCGTTCGTAGCCGTTCTCGGCGGTGATGCGTTGGTACATGTCGAAGAGGTTGCCGTACTTCTCTTGGATCTTCGGCAAACCCTGCCGTTTGATGGCATCGGCGAAGTCGAGGTAGACCCCTCGGCCGCCGGGGCCAACACCGAGTCCGTCGTCGCAGACCCGCTTGGCCGCCCGGCTGCTGACGTCGCGCGGGGCCAAGTTCCCGTAGCTCGGGTAGAGGCGCTCGAGAATGTAATCGCGCTCCCCCTCGGCGATTTGCCCGGGGTGCTTGCCGATGTCGGCTTGATTCTTCGGCACCCACACGCGGCCGTCGTTGCGGAGGCTTTCGCTCATCAGGGTGAGTTTGGCTTGATGATCCCCGGCCACGGGGATGCAAGTCGGGTGGATCTGCGTGTAGCACGGGTTGGCGAAGGTCGCCCCGCGTTTGTAAGCGCGGTAGGTGGCCGTAACGTTGCAGCCGACAGCGTTCGTGCTGAGGTAGTAGGCATTTGAATAGCCGCCGGTGGCGAGCACGACCGCGTCGGCGGTGAATGATTCGACCTTGCCGGTTTCCAAATGCCGCATGACGACGCCGCGTGCCCGGCCGTCCATCACAACGAGGTCGAGCATCTCGGTTCGGGGGAACATCTTGATTTTGCCGGCGCCGATCTGCCGGGACATGGCTTGGTAGGCCCCGAGCAGTAGTTGCTGGCCCGTCTGCCCCCGGCAGTAGAAGGTACGCGAAACCTGCGCCCCGCCGAAGCTGCGGTTCTCGAGCAAGCCACCGTATTCCCGGGCGAAGGGCACGCCCTGCGCCACGCATTGGTCGATGATGTTCACCGACACTTCGGCGAGGCGGTGGACGTTCGCTTCGCGGGCGCGGTAGTCGCCGCCTTTGATCGTGTCGTAGAAGAGGCGGTTCACGCTGTCGCCATCGTTCTGGTAGTTCTTCGCGGCGTTGATGCCCCCTTGGGCCGCGATACTGTGCGCGCGGCGCGGGCTATCTTGGAAGCAGAAGCTCAGCACCTCGTAACCGAGTTCGGCGAGGGTCGCGGCAGCGCTACCGCCGGCGAGCCCGGTACCGACGACGATGACGCGGAATTTGCGTTTGTTCGCCGGGTTGACGAGCTTCTGATCTTTCTTGAACGATTCCCATTTCAGGGGCAATGGCCCCGAGGGAATCCGGGCATCGAGCTTCATGGCGTTCAACCTGAGCAGTTGGATCGAAAGACTAACCGCAGAAAGAACCGATCACTTCACAAATCCCGTCCACACCCCCAGCACAATCGCGAAGTTGCCCAGCAGGATCGTTCCGCCCACGGCGTACCCCAGCGCCTTGGCGGCGGGTTCGAAGCGGCGACCGGTCAATCCCAGCGTCCGCAAGCTGCTCGGGATGCCGTGGCTGAGGTGGACAAACAGCAGCACTTGGGCGAGCAGGTAAATCGTTGAGATCCACCAAGTGCTGAAACCCGCGATCACCATGGCGTAGACGTCGTGCTGGCCCTTCGCATCGCGGAGATCGAAGTAATTCCCCATCGTGCCATCGGGCAATTCGACGGGGTGAATCACGCTGAAGGTGTAGTGCGCGAGGTGGAACACGGCGAACGCCAAGATCACGATGCCGGTCCAGAGCATACTGGTCGAGGCGGGGTTGGCTTGGGCCGCTTTTTGCACCGCGTAGCCGATGGGCCGCGCGGCTTTAGCGCGCAGTTTCAGCCGGATCGCGAGGAACAAGTGCGTGACGAACAGCGCGAGCAAGCCGCCGCGAGCGATCCAGATGATCGCGCCGAGGTCGTGCTTCAAGAAGCTGGCGTAGGCGTTGATCGACTCCCGCCCGCTGAACATCTTCAAATTGCCGATCATGTGGAAAAATAGGAAGCCGACCAAACTCGCGCCGGTGATGGCGACGAGGATCTTTTGGCCGACGCTCGACCCGAGGTAAGCTTGGTTCCAGGCGAGCGGACCGGCGCCGACGGCGTACGTCCGGGCACCCTTGGGGTTGATGGCGGCTGTGCTCATGGAGGATCGAAGGTGTTCCGGGGAAGTATAACAGTATGATATGCGCGGTACGCGAACCGACTACAAGCCTTGGTGCCCGTGTAGTTCAAGAATATTGACGAGCTACCGGGCTTGCCCCGGTGGGCCTTTGATAGCGGAACACCACCGGGACAAGCCCGGTGGCTCGTGAGGTTTATGTTTCTTGACGAGCTACCGGGCTTGCCCCGGTGGGCCTTTGATGGCGGAACACCACCGGGACAA
>JBBRUN010000608.1:0-3012 GCA_038247765.1 Gemmatales bacterium
AAGGAAAACCACTCGGCAACAGATGGCAAGACATCGAGCTACGTCTTAACTTGAGGCCTATGGGGTTGCATCCTTGAAACTGCGAAATGGCTCACCCGAGAAGTTCTTTGATCGGCCGCGGGTTGTCGAGCAGGTGCGTCGGTCGGCCACCGAAGTCGGGGAGGCTCCCGGCCGGGTCGATGCCGAGGACCGAGTACAGCGTTGCCATGAGGCTCTGAAAGTCGGTCTGCCCGCTCTTGGCCCGCTCGCCGCGGCCGTCGGTTTCGCCGATGACCTGGCCGACTTTGATCCCGCCCCCCGCCAGGAGGATGCAGCCCGCGTCGGCCCAGTGCTCGCGGCCGGGGCCGGGATCGACGACCTTCGGCGTGCGGCCGAATTCGCTCACGACCGCGACAAGCACATCGTCGAGCAATCCGCGCTCTCCGAGATCGGTCACGAGCGCCGTCACGCTGGCATCGAGCGCCGGCAGGCAGAGCTTGTACGAGTCGAAAATATGCGACTGTGCGCCGCTGTGGTGATCCCAACTGCCGGGGGATATCGTCACGACGCGGACACCCGCTTCGACCAATCGGCGCGCGGTGACGAACGCGGACGCCTCCCAGTCGTACTTCAGGCTCACCACGGTCTGGTGCGTGTATTTCCCGCCCTTGCCGTAGCGCTCGAGAACCGCGGCGGGTTCCTTCGACACGTCGAACGCGTCGCGCACTTTCGGCGACGAGATCATGTCGAACGCCTTGGCGCGGAAGTTTTCGATGGCAACGTGTGAATCGTCGCGGTCGAGATCGCGGCGCATGTCGTCGAACCCGGCGAGTAGTTTTTTGCGGTCGGCCAAACGCTCCGGGGATTTCACCGGGTCGAGGTTGCCGAGGCAATCGCCGAAGGGCCGGAACGGGGCGTGATCCGACCCGGCGTAATAGGGCTTCTCGAATTCGAACTCGTCGGTGGTCGGACGGCGCAGGCAAACGTACGGAGGCAGAGCCGAAGCGGTGCCGAAGACTTTGCTGGCTACGGAACCGAACGCCGGCCGCTTCCCCGCGGTCCGAGGCAGGCCGCTGTAGACCTCACTCAGGAAGTGATCGTTCTCCACGGATTTCAAACCGCGGATCAGCGCGAACTTGTCCATCATCGCGGCGCACTTCGGCAGAAGGTCGGACACGCGGATGCCGGGGAGTTTGGTCGCGATGGTTCCGAATGCCCCGCGGATTTCCTTCGGGGCATCCGGCTTCGGGTCGAAGCTGTCGAGGTGGCTGAGTCCGCCGCTGAGTACGATCCAGATGACCGACTTAGGCCGCTTCGGCCGCTTCGGCGATGCCGCAGTCGCATCGTTGCGGTAGAGGCTGGCGAGTGTCAGCCCGGCGAGACCCACTCGAAGTATCGAACGCCGGGTCGGACCGTTGCAGATGTCCTTCATTTCGATGCTCTTCATTTCGCGGCTCCGATTTGTTTGAGGTCCGATTCGAGCTTGGTTTTCTGGGTTCTTGTTGGGTCTATCCGCGCAATAATCAGCCGTGCTTTGAAGTTCGCGGTCGCCAGTGCGAAGTTGTCGCCGGCCTTGATCGTCACGAAGAGCAGTAACATCATCCATGGCATCGGAACGGGACGGTAATTAGGCCGCATCGTCTGTTCCCTCTCGGTGTTGGCGGGGTTGGCCACGAAATGGGCTAACGGATCGGATCGGGCCGAGCCGGCTCTGGAACTCGTACTGATCCGCACGATCGAGAGTGTGTTCCCACCAGAGCGGCCTCTCACCATCGAGAAAACCGACCGCAACCACCTCCAAGCCGGGCGAGCGAGCCGGCACCTGCAAATGCCCTGCTTCTTCGTTCGTGAGCAAAACGGCCCGAACGACTTCGTCCGCCCCGGCGATGGCCAACCCATACGATTCGGTCCAGGTCTGGTAGAGAGAACCTTGAACCTGCGCTCTGGTGAGATAAGGACACAGCGATTCGACGACGAAACGATTTTCGAGAATCATCGTAATGCCGTCAATCGATCGCAACCGGTCGAGTTCCCAGAGACGCTCAGTGGGCTGAACGCGAAGCATGGCCACAACCTCGGGATCGACTTCGGCTACTTTCAGAGGGCCAAACGTCAATAGACTGGTGGTTGGCACCTTGCCCGCCGCCCGAGCTTTTTCCGTGAAACTCACGAGTGGTCGGAGATTATAGGTCATAGCCGGATGGCGAACGAACGTGCCCACACCTTTGCGAAATTCGAGCAACCCTCAGACACCAGACTGGCCAACGCCTTGTTCGCCGTCTCGCGACTGACCGAGAATCGCCGCACGATCTCGCGTTCAGTCGGGAATTTTTGCCCCGGACCAAAATCGCGGGTGACCAGCACGCGAAGCCTCTGGTTCAGTTGTTGGTAGACCGGATCACGGACGATCAACGGATCCATTTCATGACCTGCTCGGGTGGAAGGCTTAGATATCGACGTATTTCAAATCCAAGATGTACAGTGGCTTAGCCACTACATCGGCCACACAAGGGTAAGTCTATCACGCCGCGCTTTTTCGGGTACGCGGACGGGTTGTATATGTCGCAGTCGTGGTGGCCAGTTCACGCCGGGGGTCGTGCGGACACTCCGTAGGCGGTCGATCTCCGCCTCGGGTTCGACGGACTGGCCAACCGCGTCCGCTCGGTTCTGGACGCCGACCCGACCAGCGGCCACCTGTTCGTGTTCACCAATCGCACCGCCAACCGCGTCAAGGTGCTGGACTGGGGCGGACGCGGATTGTGCCTGTGGTGCCAGCGACTGGAAGTCGGCCAGTCTCCGTTCCCGCCCGTCACCGACGGCCGTCTGGAGTTGACCGCCACCCGCGTCGTCCACGCCGACGACACGCCGGTCAAGCTGCGGGTGACCGGTTCGCCGAAGGCGAAGACGGCCCACCTGTGGGCGGCCGTCGGCGACGCCGACTTCCCGGACGTGGTGTTCGACTTCGCCGCCGACCACACGGCCGTCGCCCCGGCCGCCTTCTTCACCGGATTCAAGGGCGACCTGCAAGCCGAC
>JBBRUN010000609.1:0-3007 GCA_038247765.1 Gemmatales bacterium
GATTTGAACGACGTTGACACTGCGGATGTGCGACGATACCCCAGCTATACTGCCTGGGCCGCACCGCCCGGGCCGCACCGCCCGGGCCGCACCGCCCGGGCCGCACCGCCCGGGCCGCACCTATGAGGTAGCCCGATGAAATTCCGTTTGCATCTCGAAACGCTCGACGGCCGCATTGTACCGAGCGCTTCGCCGACCGACCCTCCAAACGATCCGCCGCCGTCGAATCCGGGATCGCCCGCGCCGGGCGCCGCCGACTCGCCATTGAGCGCGCTTCTCGATGCCGCCGCCGCCGACGGCGATTACACCGCCGTGCAGCAGTATCTTCAGGCCACCTACGGCGCTAGCGAAGTTCCGGCGGGCGATCCGGGCACGACGGGCACCGGCGACGACGCCAACGCGCAACCCACGGTGACTCCGCCCCCGACGACCACGATACCGTTGCCTAACAAGCCTCCGTTCTCTCCGATCCCGCCGCTAGCCGATGTCCCCGCTCCGCCAGCTTACAAAACAGACTATTCAAACGACGGTGGCCGCGCAGCGACCGCTGGGGAACTCGAGGAATTGAAAAACCTCGACAAGCATATCGCGGCAGTCGATATCGCCAAGACTCGGATTGTCGCGGAACAATTCAAACTGGCCAAAGAACGCGTCGATTTGGCGACGGCGGCCTTGAGATCGACGCAACGTGTCGCGGGCTTAGAATTGGCCTTGGCAGAAGCAAAAACCACCTACGAAGGCAGCAGAACAGGCGAAAACGAACAAAAAATGATTCGCGCGCAGGGACTACTCGACGGCGCGAAGCTCATTCTCGACGACATCAACACCATTCAGGCCAACGCCGGCCAGCGGATCGACTACCTCGACGCGAAGCTCGCCGAACTGGAAACATACCGCAGCAAGTTAGTTGCTCGGCGCGACGCGATCATCTCCGCTTTGGTTCGCGGTGTGGCGACCACCCCGAAGCCGAACTACCCGGCTCCGGAATTCATCGACTGGACGAGCACGACGTGGACCGACAAAACCAAACCGCTTCCCGGCTTCGTAGCCAAGGCTTTAGGGCAATAAGAACCTTTTTCGCCAACTGAGGATGACCCGATGTTGACCGCTCTACTCGTGAGTGCCCTATTCTCTTCAGAACCGATGTTTGAGACACTCCCGGCCGACCGCAGCAAAGTTCCTTACCATCTACAAGAAAAAGTGACCGTAGCGGAATGGTACCGCCTCGATGAAACCTTCGCCAAAGGCGAGTGGAAATTCGAACGGCAACTCCGAACCATGGAATGGCGCGACAAACGCTGGCGTGAAAACATTCGTGAAAGCAACGCCCGCAGTCGCAAATTGGGGATTGTGACAAGTCCTGACCCGGAAGAGCCGACGGAGTCGAAGTTCTTCCCCAAGCGAGAGAGCCGGTAATTCTTAGAAGGGGCCATCGGTATCCGCTGGCCCTTATCTATTGAGCAATCGGCCATCAAAACACGCGGGCGAAAATGGCCTTCAAGTAGCGTCCTTCCGGGACGTGCACGAAAAACGGGTGATCGGACGCGGCCCCGGTGATTTTGAAAATCTGCGCCGTGCGGCCGACTTGCCACGCGGCCCGGCGGAGCATCTCGACGAAGTCGGCCTCGGGCACCAACCCGGTGCAGGAGCAGGTCAGCAGGATGCCACCGGGGGCGAGGGCCATCATCGCCAGGCGGTTCATGTCGAGGTATTTTTTGAGGGCGCCGAGGACATCGTCGCGGTCGCGGGTCATCTTGGCGGGGTCGAGGATCACCACGTCGAAGCGCTCGCCATTCGGGATGATGTCCCGCAGCCACGGGAACAAATCGGACTGCACGAATTTCACTTGGGCCCGGTTCAGCTTGGCATTCTGCTTCGCCAACTCCAGCACTTCTTCATCGAGGTCGACGCCCGTCACCGACTCGGCCCCGCCCATCGCTTTGGCATACACCGAGAAACCGCCCGAGTTGCAGCAGAGATCGAGGACCTTCTTGCCAGCGCAAAACCCGGCGAGCGTCTTGCGGTTCTCGCGCTGATCGACGAAGAAGCCGGTCTTGTGTTTGCTACCGGGGGCGACGCGGAAGCGCAGGCCGTGCTCGGTGATGATGCCCGGCTCCGGCAGATCGGGCGGCCGGCAGTCGAACGATTCTTGCTTGCCGACGTGCTCTTCGGCGAAGAAGTAGAACTCGGCGCCGGGGAAGAATTCGCCGAGGACATCCATGATGACCTGCCGCTGGCGGTACATGCCGGCGGAGAAAAACTCGAGCACGAATAACTTGCCGAAGCGATCGACGACGAGCCCGCTGAGGCCGTCGGCTTCGGAATGGACGACGCGGTAGGCGTCGGTCACGTCGTCGAGTTTCAGCAGTTCCCGGCGGAGTTGCAGCGCTTTGCCGAGGCGATCCCGGAAGAACGCGGCGTCGATCGGTTCGTTTTCATCGGCCGTCAGGATGCGCAGGGCGATCCGCGAGTGGGCGTTGTAAATGCCGCGGCCGACCCACGCGCCGGCTTTGTCGAGCACATCGACGATGGTGCCGTTCTGGATTTTCACGGAGGGCCATTCGACCATCTTCTGGAAAATCCAGGGGTGCTGGGTCTTCCGCTCGATCTTGATCTGAACCTTCGGCAGCGCGGCGGCGGTCATCGGGAGCGGTTCCGTTCGATCTGGCTTGGGAATATGCTATCAGTGTACCGAAGTCGCGGATGGAGGTCGCCAGCACCCGCATGCCGAGTCGTGGCGAACGAAAAGGATATCGAGACGGACAGTGACCCCGTGGCCAATGTTGTGAATACGGCCCTGCGTTTATTGGCCGAAGTCGCACGCGCCCAAATCGCGAATCCCGCGGATCACCCTTCGGCGCGGCCTACGGTTTCTTTTCCGTCAGCAACACCCACAGCAGCGGGATCATGATCAGGAGCAGGAATGCGCCCAACCCGCAAGCGATGCCGGAGTAGAGCCGCGTACGACCGGGTCGCAGGACGCCGATGAAGCCCGTAATGAGACTGC
>JBBRUN010000610.1:0-2999 GCA_038247765.1 Gemmatales bacterium
CCTCGGGGTTGGGATTCAAAATCGCCGGGACACAGGCGAATTGAAATACACCACCGCCCCCGAGGCAATTTGAGTAGGCCGGGAGTTTAGACGCACCTTCGGAAGTCGATCAACCCCGATTGACGCCGCCGCTGGTTTCGGGCATACCGCCCCTCGAAACGCACGAAGGGTGGCCCATGAATTGGCGAATGCAGGTGGTCGCACTCTCGGTGCTCGGCGCGCTCGGTTGCGCCAGTCGGCCGCCGCTCGACAACCCCGCACTGATCCAAGTGGGGCCGAATGCCACCGAGAACCCGGTGCTCGTCTCCCCCGGCCAACCGACCGGCGCGGGCTACGACGACGTCTACAACCGCGTGCTCAATTCGCTCGACGACTACTTCCCGATCAAATCCGCATCGCGCTATTCGGGCACCATCGAAACGATGCCGCAGGTCGCCCCCGGCTACGAACAGCCTTGGAAAATCAGCACGCACGATTCCCGCCAGCGACTTTTGGCGACTTTTCAAACGATGCGCCACTACGCCGTGGCCAAGATCTGGGCCGGGGAGCGGGGCGGCTTCCGGGTTTCTATCGAGGTCTACAAGGAACTCGAAGACCTCCCGAACACCAGCTTGGCCACGAGTTCCACCCCGATCTTCCGGGATGCGACATCGCTCGACCGCCGCGGGGACGTGATTTCCAGCCCGCGTTCGGCGGACAAACAGTGGATCCCCGCCGGGGACGCCCCGCACCGCGACTTCGCATTCGAGCAAATCATCCTGCGTAAAATCCAAGCGGCCGAAGGCCGGAAGCCGACGGAAACGGCGGCGACGACTTCCGTCGGCAAATGACGCGATGCCGGACACCGCATCGGGCCGTGAACAGGCGCAAGAATATCGCCGTGACGTATTGAGGTCGGTTCTTCCACTTTTCCCCAAAAGTCGCGCTCATACCCACCGCGCCGCGGCGGCTGATAGCAACTGATTCGTGGGTCGGGCCTCGCTGAATAGCCTGGGCCACCCAGTCCCTTACCGACACAGTACCCGATCTCGCGGCCGATGTCTGCTCCTGCGTTTGTTCGGCCAGCCTTTGCTAAGCCTGTGCGATCCGGTGATCGCTGTAATTTAAGTCGGTGGGCCGTGAGAGTCATGCCCAACCCATATCGCTGACGGCTTGAGCCACTGCTGGGCGCAGGGTTAGCTCCCATTGCGGATTGTCATGCGAACCCGGCGCAGCGAACTCCACGAGCACCAATAGGTTCGGATTTGACTGACTGAGCGCATCGCCAACCCGTTTAGCGAACAATCCGTATTGCAAGTTGACGGCCTCGTACCCGTTGTATATTTCGAACTCGACGATACGATGCCCGAATTCGAAATAGTTCGCGGTCGTCAACCCGTTTTAGTCCTTCTCCGTAAAGGGTGCTAACTCGCTCGATTTTCAGTTTTCTCGTTGCCATTTTCAACACGTTTCCCAAAGTCCGAAGCGAATATCGATTGAGAGCGAAACGCTCAACGCAAGTCAAACCGTGGCGACTCAAGCACAGAGTTTTCGCTGCCACGAGTTCGAAACGCTTCAGACACATGCTCCCCGACCGCGTAGAGGGGCGCGCGGGAGCGACGTGTGGGGGAAAGGGATGTTACTCACCGTCGTAGCTTCGGCTGGCCTCGGCCCGGCAACCCGGCGGGTCGATGTGGATCCGGGCGAGTGGGACGACTGCCTGCGGTGCCCCGAATTCGACCACTGTTACAGGCTCTGCACGGCCTGTCTCGCCCTACTCGCCGCGGGTGGTGTGTGAAAGCGGCCACAGTGGTGGCACCGAATGTGCTTCACCTGAATGTATGACCTTCCGTCTTGATCCCATTCTGTCGGGCTTGGCGCTTGGCATAGTCGCGGTTGGTAACTCTTCTGCTCACCACCGACCTATTTCCGGAGGATGAGGCTTCTCGCCCGATTTTCACGGCTAATGTCGCCGCTCGGCCCGGATTCGACTTCGGAAGCTTCTGAGCAATCCCTTACCGGATTGTGAGCAACGTGCTTCCTGCTAGATATCCTAGGAGCGGCAAGACAGAGTGGCCGCACCCCCTTGCGTCTCGTGCCCCCTGCACAAATCGAGGTGGTACTACGAGTTCAGGCAGTTCGGTGCAGGAACGCTCAATTCCCTCGGGTATCCGAATGAAGGGCGAAGTCGTCGTCGTTCCCGCTCAACGGATGCCCTCCGCCACGGGCGCGGCGGCGACTTACCGGTACTGACGGGCTCGGTGTTGTCGCGGACCGGTAGGTGCGTTTCGATTCCTGCGAATAGTGATGCCATGCCCATGACTCTTCTTCAGCACCGATCGGCTGGGTCGAACGGATCAGCCCGCCTGGAGGATCGCGTCCTCACGTTTAACGGCGGCTCGTCGAGCATCAAGTTCGCCATCTTCGATCCCGGCTCGCCGCCGGGTCGGAGCCTCTCCGGGGCCGTCGAACGGGTCGGCTACGCCAACGCCGACTTGCGAACATCAGGGGGCGGTCGCCCCGATGAGCAACGGCCGCTGCCTGCCGCGGACTTCGACCAGGCGGTCGTCGGGTTGCTCGACTGGTTGCAAGGTATCGGAGAACTCGAACGCGTGTCGGCCATCGGGCACCGGATCGTCCACGGCGGTCCACTCCACACCGACCCGCAACTCGTCACCCCCAATTTGATCGCCGACCTCCGGGGCGCGACACCGTTCGCCCCGGCCCATTTGCCCAACGGGATCCGCCTCGTCGAAGCCATCGCCCGCCGGCTTCCGGGCGTCCCACAGGTCGTCTGCTTCGACACCGCCTTCCACCGGGACCTGTCACCGGTCGCCCGCACGCTTCCGATCCCCCGCCGGTACCAAGCGGAGGGAATCCGACGGTACGGGTTCCACGGCCTGTCATTTGCGTACCTTCTCGAAGAATTCGAGCGGCAAGCCGGAGCGGACGCGGCGCAGGGGCGGGTGGTGCTCGCACACCTCGGCTCCGGGGCCAGTATGGCTGCTGTCCGCGGCGGC
>JBBRUN010000611.1:0-2996 GCA_038247765.1 Gemmatales bacterium
AGACGACACCTTCACGATGTACATCAGCAGCAAAAAAGACGCGCCGGACAAAGGTCGCAACCTGTTGTTGAAGCCCGGCCCCGGCATCGAAATGTACAGCTTCCAGCGCTTGGCCGTTGCGAAATAGCGAGCGTCGAGGAGGATCCATGCGCCGTGCACTCGCTTTGATCTTGCTGACCGCTCTGCCGATCTTCGCGGCGCCGGTGCCGCGCGAACTCCGCGGGAGCGACGAACGACGCATCGTCGGCGTCTGGAAACTGACGTCGGCCAAGTACGGTCTCGAGGACTACGACTCGGCCAAGGGAACGCAATGGACTTTGGCGGCCGACGGGAGTGCGATCCGCGACCGCCCCAACGAAGGCGTCGGTAAGGCGACCTTCAAAATCGACCCGAAAGCCGAGGTGAAAGCTTTCGATTGGGTCACCGCGGAAGGCAACACTTTCCACGGTGTCTACGAACTCGACGGAGACCGTTTCCGCATATTGCTCACGCTCAAAGGCGGTAACCGCCCGACCGCCTGCCGGCCGACCGAAGGGATGTATTGCTTCGAATTCCAGAGGGCGAAGTGATGCGGCGTTCGTTCATACTGGTGCTGCTGGCCGCCGGCCTCACCGCCGCCGCGCCCGTGCCCAAAGAACTGAAACTCGACGACGGCGGCCGCTTGCTGGGCGAATGGCAGACCGAACGCGCCGAGCTCAACGGCCGCGAATCCAGCTCGGATTACTTGATCTTCACCCGGGACTCGGTCAATTGGAAAAACTCGAAAGACGGGTCGGACATCATCTGGAAGTTAGCCATCGACCCGACGAAGTCGCCGAAGGAATTCGAGATCGTGTTGAATCAGAATCCGAACGTGAAATATCTGGGCTTGTATAAATTCGATGGGGACACCCTTTACCTCGCCTGCCGACAGAACGCGTTGCCGAGCGGGTTCAACTCCGAGAATGGCTATCTGCACATCCTGAAACGCGTGGGGCCATCGAAATGAAAACGCTCGCCCTCTTGATCGCGTTCGCCCCGCTGGCCTTCGCCGCTCCGGTGCCGAAGGAATTGAAAAAATCCGAAGCGCAGCGATTCGAGGGCCGCTGGTGGGAGTCCGGTTTCGATAACACCGTCTATCCGGATCAAGACCGCGCGCGGCGGTTCACCTTCGACGGCCAAGGCGGCTTGAAGATCGCCGACAATGCGACGGCCGTGCCGAACGATTACAAACTCACGCTCGACCCGACAACCAACCCGCCGTCGTTCGCTTTCGCAAACATTGATGGACACGTCGCTTTCTACGGGGTCTACCGGCTGGAAGCCGATACGCTCCGGTTCGCACTGACCTCGACCGACAAACCGAGGGCCAAAGAAGCGAAACCGGGTGCGGGTTCGGTCTTTTACGAACTCCGGCGGGTGAAATAGCCATGCGCGCGCTCGCCCTGATTCTGCTCGCTTGGGCTCCGTTGGCCAACGCTGCGCCCGTCCCGAAAGAACTGAAGAAGTCCGACCTCGACCGCTTCGAGGGAGTCTGGTGGGAGGCCCGCTTCAACAACGCCGTGAACCCGAACGAGGCGTCGGCGCGGCGCTTCAGTTTCAACAAAGACGGCACCGCCGGCATCCACCAGATGGCCGGGGCCAAGCCGTCCGAGTACACCTTCGCCATCGACCAAAAGACCGCGCCGCCGACATTCACTTGGCACGGGAAGGGCGGCGAAAAGTACAACGCGATCTACCGGCTCGACGGGGACACGCTGACCATCGTCTTCACCGAAGCGAGCAAACCGATCCCGAAAGAAGTGAAGTCCGGCGTCGGGGATGTGTACTACGAACTCAAACGGGTGAAATAGCCATGCGCACGCTCGCCCTGATTCTGCTCGCCTCGCTGCCGGCGCTCGCCGCGCCGGTACCGAAGGAAGTGAAAAACAAAACGGACGCCGAGCGCTTCGTCGGCACTTGGGAAACCGTCGTCTCCGAAGCGAGCGAGAAGCCCTACAGCAAAGCCCTTTGGACGTTCGACGAATCGCTGAAATGGTCTCGAACCCGCTGCCGGGGAACGCGGGAGGCCGCAGCGAGTGGGTCACCAAGATCGACCCCAAGGCCGTGCCGAAGACGATCGATATCGGTTCGTACCAAGGCGTCTACGAGTTCGACGGGCCGGATATCCGCATCGCGTATAACATCGGCGGCTCCCGGCCCGCTTCCGCGGTATCCAAGGGGAGCCAGTATTTCTGCCTGCTTCGCCGCGTTCCGGAGAAGAAACAATGATCGCCCGCATTTTGCTGTGCACATTGGTGTCCGTCGCATCCGCCGTAGCGGCACCGGTGCCCAAGGAACTGAAGCAGAAACCGGACAACTCGCGGATGCAGGGCGTTTGGAAAGAAGCCGACGGCACGCGTTGGTACTTCGACGGCGAGAAACTCTACGCCGGGGGCCAGAATACGACGACGAACAAAGGGATCGAATACGACATGCCCCTGCGGCCGAATCTGGTGCCCCCGGAATTCGATCTCATGGTGATGGGCAAGATCCAATACAGCGGGATCTACAAATTCTCCGGCGACGACGAATTGCTGATCACCTATTGCCGTACCAATCAAGCACGACCGACGGACATCGCGCAGGCGAACGCGAATCGGCACACCCTGAAGCGCGAAGGCGAGGAAAAGAAATGATCGCCCGCGTCTTCATCACCATCGCGATGATCGTTGCTCCGCTCGTCGCCGCCCCGGTGCCGAAGGAATTGAAACAGAAGCCTGACTCCGAGCGGATACTCGGCGTTTGGATCGTCGAAAACGGCAGCACGCGCTGGTATTTCGTGGGGGACAAGCTCTTCGCCGGCGGCACGAACACGACCGACAACAAAGGTATTGATGCCCAAGCTCCTCGCTTCCATCGTGCTGCTCGCAATCGGATCGGGCCTGCTGGCCGCGCCGGTGCCAAAGGAATTGAAGAAGTCCGCCGATGCCGAACGGATGCAGGGCGTTTGGTTCATCGAGACGATAGAAGGCGAG
>JBBRUN010000612.1:0-2986 GCA_038247765.1 Gemmatales bacterium
GACTTGCAAACGCGGGCCGCCTCGGGGGTGATTTCCCTCGGGTGGTTGAAGTGCGTCTGGATGTAGACCTTCTCGGCGCTCTCCAGCAACTGGAGCAACTCGGGATCGTAGAGCCGCTGCGGCATCGTGACTGGGACCCGCGTGCCGATGCGGATGACATCGACGTGTGGGATTGCTTTCAAGGCGTCGAGGTAATAACGGAGCTTGCTGAGCGGTAGCGTGAGTGGATCGCCGCCGCTGACAATGACGTCCTTGATCTCGCGGTGCTCGCGGATGTAATCGATCATCCGCTCGTCGTCTTTGGAGATGCCTTCCCAGCCGCCGCGGGTGAGCGTGGCCCGCTTGCGGGTGCAATAGCGGCAGTACATGGTGCAGTTCGGCGTCGTCAGCATCAGCACCCGGTCGGGGTAGCGGTGCGTCAGGCCGGGCACGGGCGAATCTTTGTCTTCTTCGAGCGGGTCGTCGAGTTCGAAGCCACCTTCGCCTTCGAGAGACGAGGGAACCGATTGCAATCGAATGGGGTCTTCGGGATCGTCGGTGTCGATGAGCGAGAAGTAGTACGGCGGGATGGCGACCTTGTACTCGGCCTCCAGTTTGCCGATGGCTTCGAGCTCATCGCGGGTGAAGGGGAGGAGGCTGCGGAGTTGGCGGACGGACCGTATGGAATTGGCTTGTTGCCATTTCCAATCGTCCCACTGGTGGTCGGGCACGTCTTGCCACTGGGGGTGGCGGGACGGTCGGCTGGGCCGACTCGGAGGTTCGTCGTCTTCGATGCCGCGCGGAGCCTCGAGGGCTGTGCGATGGGGCGGCAGAGGATCGTCGGCCTCGGTCTCGAGGAACATATACCAGTTGACCTCTCGGGGTCTCGGTGTCCCGCCGGGCAGGCGACGACCGCTTGCCACACACCGGGGAGTGAGTCGCGATCCGCATCCGCAGACACGCGCCACACTGCTTAAGAAAGAATCCTAACGTCCGCATTCGGAAATACAAGTTGATGCGTGCCTATCTCGCCCATTGTTTCCAAAAAACTTTCCCGCGCACGCTTCTCCCACCATCATCGGCGGAACGCGGTGCCATCCTTGAACAGTATGCCCACACCGCGCCGCTTACTCAATACCGCATGCTCCGGAAGCCGTCAACCCGGTCGGCCTTGCGTCGCTCCGATTCCACTGCTATGCCGTTGTCACTATGAACACACTCCTGCTCCCCCTACTTTTTCTGGCACTTCCGGGCACGGGTCCGATGAGTGCGACTCCGCTGCGCGCCGATCTCGGCGAGGCGAAGTCCGGCCCCGCGTTGAAGCACGAGTTCGAGTTGAAGCACACCGGCGAGCGCGGCTTGATCACGATTACCGGGGTGACAAGCGCTTGCGGCTGCTCGAAGTGGGACGCGAGCCCGAAGGTGCTAAAGCCGGGCGAGACGGCGAAACTGACCGTCGTCATCAACACGCTGACGCAGCCCGAAGGCCCCGCGACTTTCAAAAGCACGGTGAAGTACGCCCTGGCGCCCGACTTCGCTTCGGCGACGACGCACGAACTCGAGCTCACCGTCACGGCGAAGATCGTCCGCGAGATCACCGTCGAACCGCCGGTGCTCGCCGTGAGTACGGGCGGCGACATCTTGCGATCGCATTCCCTCACCGTGACGGACCGCCGCGCGACCGGGAGTTTGACGATTGCGAAAGCGACTTGCACGAACGCCAAAGTGAAGCTGGACATCAAACCGGCGAAGCCGGCGGGCACCGGCACCACTCAGGATATCTCGGTGACCATCCCCGGCGACTTCCCGACCGGTTCGCACGACGACATCATCACGCTGACGACGACCGACCCCGCTTGCCCGGAATTAAAGATCCCGTTGAAGATCGCCAAGCGCGCCGCCGGGGATGTGAGCGTCGCGCCCGAGTCGCCCACGGTGCGCTTCGCGAAGGGCCAAGCCGAGGCGTCGGTGCTCGTGCAACTCCGCGCCGGCGGCAAAGCCGTCGCCATCGCCAAGGTGGAGTGCAAGCAAGACGGCGTGACGGTGAAGTTCTCGGAGGGGAGCGGCCCCGTAGCGACGGTGCGCGTCGTGGTGAACCTCGCCAAGGCCGGTGGACTGGGGCAAACGGATGTGACGATCCACTTGAATGAGCCGGCCGGGGGCATCGTGGTCATCCCCGTGAGCTGGTACGTGCCCTGATCGCGGCGGTCAAAGAATAGCGATCAGTACCGGTACCACGCCTGTCATCTGAGGCCTGGTATCTGTCATCTGTTTTCAACAATATAGACGGCAGACTTCAGACAACAGATGTCAGTAGTTCCTTCACTTTCGATTCGATCATGTCCCGGATCTTGCGGAATTCGTCGTCCGGCAGTTCCTTCGGATCGGGGATGTTCCAATCGACACGCTGAGTCGCCTTCACCAGCGGGCAGTAGTCCCCGCAGCCCATCGTCACCGCGACGGCCACGTCCGTTCCGTTGAAACTCTCGAGCGATTTCGAATCGTGTTTGGTCAGGTCGTAACCGAGCTCGGCCATGAACTGCACGGCGCGCGGGTTGACCTGCCCGCTCGGCTTCGAACCGCTGCTGTGCGCTTCGACCTTACCCACGCCGTGGATCTTGGCGAACGCCTCCGCCATCTGGCTGCGGTTGGAGTTCTCGATGCAGACGAACAACAAGCGGGGCAGGCTCATCCGTTGGCTCCTTCGGCGGCGGTGCAGCAACCCGGTTCGCTGATCGCCCGGCACGTCGGCACGGCGAGCAGTGAACCGAGAATCGGGGCGGTGAGGTAGATCCAGACGGCGCTCACGGTTCCGGAGACGACGGCCGGCGCCAGCGAGCGGGCCGGGTTCATGCTGGCGCCGGTAATCGGCCCGGCGAACATCGCTTCCAGCCCGATGATCGCCCCGGCGACGAGGCCGACAGTGATCCCTTTGTGCGCCGCGCCGCGGGTGATGCAGAGCACCGCGAGCATGAGGAACCAAGTCAAGACGATTTCGAGTGCGAAC
>JBBRUN010000613.1:0-2974 GCA_038247765.1 Gemmatales bacterium
CACTTCTTCCGGCGGGCGTTCATCCTCCTCCGGCCGGGCGGCACCTTCGGCCTCATCGCCACGAACACCATCGCCCAAGGGGATACGCGCAGCTCCGGCCTCCGCTGGATCTGCACGCACGGTGGCACCATCTACGAAGCCCGCCGCCGCATGAAATGGCCGGGACTGGCGGCCGTGGTGGTGAGTGTGGTTCACATCGCGAAATCCTCGACGGTTGCGCCACCCTTTCTGTTGGACGGATGTGAAGTCGAACGGATTACAGCGTACCTCTTCCACGCAGGCGGTAACGATGACCCTGCGCGATTGGCCGCGAATTCGGGGAAGAGCTTTCAGGGGAGTATCGTCCTCGGGATGGGGTTCACCTTCGACGACACCGATAAGGACGGGATTGCAAATACACTAACTACAATGCGCGATTTGATAGCGAAGGATAGCCGCAATTCAGAAAGGATCTTTCCATTCATTGGGTGGGATGAAGTAACGAATTCCCCGACTCATCAACACCATCGTTACGCAATTGACTTCTTTGATAGACAACTCCAAGAGGCGGAAGCATGGCCTGATCTACTTAGCTTGGTCCGAGAGAAAGTGAAGCCGTTTCGAGATGGCCAGACGCGGGATGCAAACCGGGAGCGATGGTGGCAGTATGCTGAAAAGCGCCCTGGTCTTTACGGAGCGATAAGTCGGTGCATTAACGTCGTTGCAACATCTTCGCAAGCAATGGCTCAATATGCGTTTGCTATGCTACCGACAAAAATGATTTATTCGAGCAACCTGAACGTGTTTCCCTTCGATTCGATTGCGGCGTTCTCTAATCTCCAATGTCGCAGTCATGAAATCTGGGCACGCTTTTTTGGATCGACACTTGAAGATCGATTGAGTTACACCCCAACAGACTGCTTCGAAACATTCCCCTTTCCCGAGGCGTTCGAGTCCGATCCCGACCTCGAAGCCGTCGGCAGGGAATACTACGAGTTCCGCGCCGCGCTGATGATCCGCAACAACGAAGGGCTGACGAAGACGTACAACCGCTTCCACGATCCGCACGAGCGCAGCCCGGAGATCGCGGAGCTGCGGCGACTCCACGACGCCATGAACCGGGCGGTTCTGGCGGCCTACGGCCCGCCCTTCGCGGACCTCGCGGTGCCGCCGTGCGAATTCCTGCTCGACTACGAAGACGACGAAGAGGACGACGAGGAATCGACCGGCAAGCGCCAGAAGAAGAAGCCGTGGCGGTTCCGCTGGCCCGACGCCTTCCGGGACGAAGTGCTGGCGCTGCTGCTGGACCTCAACAAGCGCCGCGCCGAAGCGGAGCGACAAGCAGTCGCGGAGCTTCTCCCGGCGAAGAAGAAAGGGAAGCGGGCAAAGCCCTCCACGGAGGATGACTCTCCGGGATTGCTGGGGTAGAAGAGAGGGAACACCCGTAGCGAAGCTGGTAAGATAATCGATGTACCCCGGAGGGAGAAAGCCGTGACGCTACTGGGAACGATTCAGAACGGTCAAGTGCGACTCGAAAGCCCCGCCGATTTGCCGGACGGCACTCCAGTGCGCGTGTTGCCGGGCATCGACGAAGATGAGGTTGGCCCCCCGCCGGCGACGGAGACCCACGCCCAGTATCTCGCTTCGCTGAAGGCTTCGATCGAGTTGGGAGAAGCCGGACATCGCGGCCGGAGAGTGGCCGATGTGTTTGCCGAAATCGAGTTGGAACTCGAGAAGCCATTGGCATCCAAGGGGTGACCGTGAGTCGAGTCGTCGAAATCTTCGCGGATGCCGAACGGGATCTGCATCGAATCGGGGTTTCGATCCGCACGACGGTTTCGGGTGAGTCCGCGAAGCGCTGGATCGCCAAACTGCGCACCGCAATCGACGGGCTGGCCGAAACTGCGGACCGGTATCCCGAAGCGGATGAATCTGCCGCCGTCGGCTTGAATTTGCGGATGCGGATCGTCGGGAATCGGTCGCACGTTTATCGCATCCTTTTCACGATCGTCGGGGACACGGTTCTGGTTCACCGTGTTCGGCATGCAGCGCAAAATTACCTGACCGAGGACGATCTGTGACTTCCGCCGAGATCCGCACGAAGATCACCGAAGCACTCGTGCTCGATCTCATCGGGCCGGAGCCGGGGTCGGCGCTCGCGGAGGAAACGCTGATCCAAGCGCCGTCGAAGTGGTACCTCACGGGATTCCTCGTGCCGAGCGGCGCCGGGCAGAGCCAGAAGTTCGACCCGACGAGCGCCGACAATGTCGATGAAGCTGGCAAAGCGAGTAACGGCGACGATGCCGCGACCCCGGAAAAGGGGGCGGCCCGGCGGGTGCTCTTTCCGTCATCAATGGGGGTGAGTTTGCTCGTCCCGAAGGACGCCAAAGAAGTGAACGTCACGGTCCGCTGGGGAGATTACCGACCGGTGTACGACGAGGTTCCGGAGGGTGCTCCGAAGCCTTCGATTCCCCCGGCGCCGAAAGCTTGGACGCGGAAACAGTGTTCCGAGACCGTCACCGTAAAGCTGCCGGCATCGCAGAAGCCGAAGGAGCAAATCGTCCCCAACAGCGCCGGCCCAGAAGGCGGTAGCCTCTACTTGGCGTTGGCGATCCGACCCGTCCGCGACATCCCCGCTTTTGAACTGGTGCAACAGAAGGGGACGCGCTCGGTGTCGCTGTTCGTCGTCAACCGCCGGGAGCCGGCTCCGGACGACACGCGCGACACGGCGTTCGCATTCCAAGCGCAGATCTGCGTCGCTTCCGAAGTGCCCTTCGTGCCAAGGCCGAACCTGCGCGGGCTCGATTCGACCGACTGGGACGAGCGCGTCGCCGACTTGCAGTACCACGACGCCTGCGAGTACGCCGTCGGGCATGGCATTTCGACCTACGCCCCCATCGGCCCGGATGGGCATTGCAAGGAGGTCCATTCGTGCTGGGTGCCGACGGCCGGCGTGGAGCGCGTGGCCCCGTCGGATATTCCCGACGTGGAACTC
>JBBRUN010000614.1:0-2969 GCA_038247765.1 Gemmatales bacterium
AGCCGTTTCAAATTGCATCTCGGTTGGTCACGGCCGGGGAGTTCCTCGCGTTCATCGACGACGGCGGCTACCGCCGGCCAGAGTTGTGGCTCGCCGACGGTTGGGCATCCCGTTTGCAGCACGATTGGCAAGCGCCGCTCTATTGGTCGAAAGACTCCGGAGCCTGGATCGCATTCACCCTGCACGGGACGATGTTGCTCGAACTCGAATGCCCCGTGTGCCACGTGAGTTTCTACGAAGCCGAAGCCTTTGCCCGCTGGAGTGGGGCGAGATTACCCACCGAAGGGGAATGGGAAACGGCCGTGGAAGGCGTGCATACCAACGGGAATTTTCTGGAATCCGGGCACTTGCATCCGACAGCTGAGCCAGGCGCGGGCCAGTTCTTCGGCGATGTATGGGAATGGACCGCCAGCCCGTACGTCGCCTATCCCGGTTACCGCCCGGCGCCCGGTGCGGTCGGGGAATACAACGGGAAGTTCATGTGCAACCAAATGATTCTGCGGGGCGGGTCGTGCGTCACGCCCGCCGGGCACATCCGGCCCAGTTACCGCAACTTTTTCCCGCCGGACGCCCGCTGGCAATTTTCCGGACTTCGACTCGCACGGGATCTCACCCGATGAACCTCGCCGAAGTTTCAATCGAAACCGAACAGTTCCGGACCGACGTGCTGACCGGCCTCGCCGCGCGGCCGAAGCGGCTCCATGCGAAATATTTCTACGACGCCGCCGGTTCCCAGCTGTTTGATCGCATCACCGAACTCGACGAATATTACCCGACGCGCACCGAACTCGTCATCATGCGGAAGCACGCTGCGGAAATGGCCGAACGCTGCGGATCGCGGTGCCAGTTGATCGAACTCGGAGCCGGGAGTTTGACGAAAGTCCGCTTGCTTCTGAATCGAATGGATCGCCCCGCCGGGTTTGTGCCGGTCGATGTTTCGGGCGAGCATTTGGAAGCCGCCTCTGAGGCGTTGCGCGACGAGTTCCCCGATCTCGATGTGTCACCCATCTGCGCCGACTTCACGGCGCCATTCGAAGTATCGGGCCGGGCGACTCGGCGCGTCGTCTATTTCCCCGGTTCGACCCTCGGCAACTTCGACCCCGCCGATGCCGATGCCCTATTGCGTAAAGTCGCACGGCTCGTCGGCCCCGGCGGCGGCTTGTTACTCGGGGTCGATCTGCGGAAGGATCCGGCGGTGCTCGAAGCCGCGTACAACGACCGCCTCGGGGTGACCGCCGCGTTCAACCGGAACTTGCTCGTCCGCATCAACCGGGAACTCGGCGGGGAATTCGACCCCGCGACCTTCCGCCACCGGGCCTTCTACAACCGAGCCCAATCGCGGATCGAGATGCACCTCGTCAGCATTCCGGATCAAACGGTGAACATCGACGACCGCGCGATTCGCTTCCGGCGCGGGGAATCCATTCACACCGAGAACTCGTACAAGTACGATCTCGGGGAATTCCGCGACCGCGCCGCGAACTGCGGGCTCCGCACCGACGCCGTCTGGACCGACCCGAACCGCTACTTCGCCGTGCAGTTTTTGACTGCGGTCGCATAATTTCACCCACTGGAGCATCGCCGTGCCGAAAGCCACTTGGAACGGGACCGTCATCGCCGAATCGGACGCCACCGTCGTCGTCGAAGGCAACCACTATTTCCCTGCCGAAGCGATCAAGGCCGAATACTTCAAACCCAGCGCCACGCACACCGAGTGCGGCTGGAAAGGAACGGCCAGTTACTACACCTTGGACGTGAGCGGCAAACAGAACCCCGACGCGGCCTGGTACTATCCGACGCCCAAAGACGCCGCCAAGAACATCACCGGGTACGTGGCGTTTTGGAAAGGCGTATCGGTGGCCTGATGTTTCACCTCGACGGTGCGGCGAAACGATTCGCCGGACGCAGCGCATTGGGCCCGATTTCCGTCGAGATTCCCGCGGGGAAAACGACCGTGCTCATCGGCCCGAGCGGCTGCGGCAAGAGCACGCTCCTGCGCTTGCTCATCGGGTTGATCGTGCCCGACGACGGTAGCGTGTCGTTCGAAAGAGTGGCCGTCACGGACGCGACGGCTCAGTCCGTTCGCCGGAAGGTCGGCTACGTCATCCAAGACGGCGGCCTCTTCCCGCACCTCAGCGCCCGCGGCAACGTTACCCTGCTCGCCCGTCACCTCGCTTGGCCACGCGCTCGAATCGACGCTCGCATCGCTGAGCTCGCCGACCTCACTCGCTTCCCCCTCGACGCCTTAGCTCGCTCGCCGAATCAACTCTCCGGTGGCCAGCGGCAGCGCGTCGGGTTGATGCGGGCGCTGATGCTCGACCCGGTCGCGCTCTTGCTCGACGAACCGCTCGGTGCCCTCGATCCGCTGGTGCGGGCTGAGCTTCAAGACGACCTCCGCGATATCTTCCGAAAGCTGCAAAAGACCGTCGTCCTCGTCACCCACGACCTCGGCGAAGCCGCGTTCTTCGCCGACCGCATCGTGCTGTTGAAGGACGGCCTTATCGTCCAAGACGGCACCGCCGCCGACCTCTGGCACCGCCCCGCCGATCCGTTCGTGACGCGTTTCGTCCAAGCCCAGCGCGGCCCGCAAATCCCGGCGGAGGCCGCATGAGACGAACATCGATCTTCGCCATTCTTTTACTCGCAGGCTGTTCGGAGCGTCCAACCCAAAAGCCCACTGTGGTCATCGGCGCCAAGAAATTCACCGAGTCGTATTTGCTCGCCGAGATGGGCGCTAGCCTTAGCCGCCAAGCCGGAGTCGAGGCAGTGCGGAAAGATCTCGGCAGCACGCCGACGCTTTGGCTCGCCTTGACCCAAGGCGATATCGACTCCTACCCCGAATACACCGGCACCATCACCCGGCAGATTTTGAAAGACAACCCGGCCGACCTCGGTGCGGCACTCTCCGTCTACGGCATCCGCATGAGCAAGCCCTTCGGTTTCCGCAACAACTACGCCCTCGGCATGCG
>JBBRUN010000615.1:0-2958 GCA_038247765.1 Gemmatales bacterium
GCTGCGCTACCACATCGAACTGGCGCATCGGTTGGGGATTCTGCAATCGCAACTCGCGGTCGGGCCGATTCGCCGGGCGACGCTGACGTTCAAAGGAGACCTCGCCGGGAAGAAAACGAAACTGCTCACGGCCGCGTTCACCGCGGGTCTGTTGGAAGCACGGTTGTCGCAAGGGGTGAACCTCGTCAACGCGGAACTGATCGCCCGCGAGCGCGGAATCGAAATCGCCGAGACGGCCAGCCCGAAGCGCGGCGACTTCGCGAGCCTGCTGCAAACGGAAGTCGAGTCGGAAATCACTCAGACCGCGGCGGGGACGCTCTTCGGCGACCAGTACGCACGCCTCGTGCAGATGGGACCGTACCGCTTGGAAAGCTACCTCGACGGCACGCTCTTCGTGTTCACCCACCGCGACATGCCGGGATTGATCGGCTTCGTCGGCACCATCTTCGGCCAGCACAATACGAACATCGCATCGATGACGGTCGGCCGGACGGGGAATCGCCCCGGCGGCGAGGCTATCGGCGTGTTGAACTTGGACAGCGCTCCGCCGCAGGAGGCGGTCGACGCGGTGAAGGCCCACGCCCACGTCAGCGCCGTGACGGTGGTAAAGCTGCCGATGCAGGGGGATGTGCCAAGTTGGCTGCGGTGAAGTAGCGCATTTGGTTCCTACCGGCAAACGACTTGAACCGGAGCGACTCCGCATTCTTCTCAAGTGAGTTGCTCGCGGAGTCGCATTCGCGAAAATTCGTAAATTCTCCGATCCGCGCAAAACGTTGTCACTGCTGTAGTAACACACACACATCCGACAGTGCAGATTGACAGCGCGCGAACATTGGCTACACATCTTTCGCCAAACCAATTCAGACGGGGCACAAAGAAGAGGCGATGAATCACGGCAAGCTTTTCCGAATCGGCTTTCCTGCCCTGCTGCGACGCATTCCCTATTGGAGCCTTCATTCCGATGGGGCGAATTTCGCGTTCGCCGATGGCTCCATTCATGTCTTGCGTTACTCGGCGGCGTCGGTCATGCCCGCGCTGGCCACCCAAGCCGGCGGGGAACCGGCGGGCAATTACGAATAATTGGAGCCGATAGCGGGCGAGTGAGTAAAATTGCACCACTGTTGCAATTACCGAGTCAGGACATGCCCATGGCCGCCGTGCCCCTCACGAATTACGCCGTTCACTTGCGCCCGCAAGATAACATCGCCGTCGCCGCGAAGCTGGTTCCCGGCGACGCGGAACTCACTTTCCAAGGCGCGTCCTTCACCGTCCCGGCCACCATCAAGATGGGCCACAAATTCGCGGTGGTGCCGATCAAAGAAGGCGACCCCATCTACAAATTCGGGCAGATCATCGGCTTCGCCAGTCAGCCGGTGCCGATCGGCGGGCACGTCCATGTGCACAATGTGAAGGTCACGAAGTTCGAGCGCGATTACGCCTACGGCGCCGATCTGCCGGCGCCGATGCCGTTGCCGGACGAGTACCGGACGTGGATGGGGTACGACCGCGGACCGACTCGGCCGGAGCACCAACGCTACGGCAGCCGGAACATGATCGCCATCATTTCCACGGTGAACTGCAGCGCCAGCACGAGCAAGTACATCGCCGAACGCATCCGGGCGATGAACATCTTGAAGGACTTCCCGAACGTCGATGGCGTCGTGCCGATCGTCCACAAGCAAGGTTGCGGGCACCAGTACGAAGGCCCGGATCACAAGCAACTCGAACGGACGCTCGCCGGGTTTGCGAATCACCCGAACGTCGCGGGGTACATCCTCATCGGCCTCGGTTGCGAGATCGTCCAAGCCCAGCACCTCATCGACAGCGAGGAACTCGGCACCATCCAACTCGGCGGGACGAAGAAGAAGCAACCGACGGTGCTGACGATCCAAGACTGCGGCGGTATCGGCAAGACGACCGACGCCGGGGTACAAACGATCATCGAGATGCTGCCGCGAATCAACGACGTGAAGCGCGTGCAACTGCCGGCTAAGCACATTCTGCTCGGCACCAACTGCGGCGGTTCGGATGGCAACAGCGGCATCACGGCGAACCCGGCGCTCGGCGTCGCCAGCGACCTGATCATTCAACAAGGCGGCACGAGCATCTTGGCGGAAACCCCGGAAATCTACGGGGCCGAGCACATCCTCACCCGGCGCGCCGTGAGCCAAGCCGTCGGCGAGAAGCTCGTCGAACGCATCAAATGGTGGGAGTGGTACACGGGTGTGTTCGGCGCGGAGATCAACAACAACCCGTCGCCGGGGAACAAGGAGGGCGGGCTGACAACGATTTACGAGAAGAGCCTCGGCGCCATCGCCAAGGCCGGCAGCACGGCGATGGTGGACGTGGTGCAGTACGCCGAGCCGGTGAAATCCAAGGGCTTCGTGGTGATGGACACGCCGGGCTACGACCCGGTGAGTATGACGGGCGTGGTCGCCGGAGGGGCGAATGTTTGCGTCTTCACGACGGGTCGGGGCAGCGTGTACGGATGCAAGCCGGCGCCGTGCATCAAGGTCGCCACGAACACGCCGATGTTCACCCGGATGGAGTCGGACATGGACGTCAACGCCGGGGTGATCCTCGACGGCGTGTCGGTGGAAACCGTCGGCAAACAGATCTTCGACTTGATTCTCGAGACCGCCAGCGGCCGGAAGACGAAGAGCGAAGTCCACGGCGTCGGTGAAGAGGAATTCGCCCCCTGGCAGATCGGGCCGACGTTGTGATCGGCTGTTGATCCGTCCACATCGACTCGCGGCAAGAGTTACCTGGCGTATCAGAAGCGGAGCGAAGAGGAGTTCGTGGTCGATCATCAAAAACGGATGGAGAAGTCTCTGCATCGGCGAGCGAAAGAATTGGGCTACGAGTTGCGAAAGGTGGAAACGCCCGCCTCAGCCGAGCCGCAACTGGCCTGAGTGACAAGCCACGCCGTCCAGGTCCGATCTTTGACAACTCCACCCC
>JBBRUN010000616.1:0-2948 GCA_038247765.1 Gemmatales bacterium
AGTCAGCGGCTTCCCGGATACCAACACCGGCACCTTCCTCCGCAACAGTGGCTATCGCTTCGGCGACTTGACCGACGGCACCAGCAACACCCTATTCGTGACCGAGCGCTCGAGCCAGCGCTCGCCGATGACGACATGGGTCGGCGCAATCACCGGTTCGATCAACCCACCGCTCGACCTGGCCCACGACGACGAAGGCCCGCCCACGCTGTGCCTGTTCCAGACAGGTGAAGTCGACGAAGGTCGAACGCCGAACAATCCGTTGGGCCACGTCGAGGATGCCAGCAGTCGGCACACCGGCGGTGTCAACGCCCTCTTCGGTGATGGTTCCGTGCGGTTTCTCCGCAATTCGATCAACGCTTTCACGTGGACGGGACTGGGCACCCGCTCCGGGGGCGAAGTACTCGGCGACTTTTGATCACAATGCGGAATTTGGAGCGGTGTATGAAGAAGGTCGCGATCGCAATCGGAATTGCGCTGTTGCTGGTCGGCGGCGTGTTCGCGATGGTCCTGCTCAGCCGCACGGATGAAATCGCCACGATGAGCGGGCACGACGGGCCGGTGCGGGCGTTGGCGTATTCGCCCGATGGCGGCGTCATCGCCAGCGGCGGGGACGACTTCACCGTACGCATCTGGGATGCCAAGACTTACCAATCGAAACAGACGCTGACGGGGCACACCGGCAAAGTGCGGGCGCTCGCGTTCGCCTCGGTGGGGAAACTGTTGGCGACCGCCGGGGACGATCACGTCGTGCGCTTCTGGGATTGGACGACGGGCGAATCGACGGGATCGTGGGACGCTTCGGCCAGCGGTGTCGAATGCTTGGCGATCAGCCCGGACGGTGCCACGCTTGCCATCGGCGGGGTCGACAAACAAGTTCACCTCTGGAACATCCCGGAGAAGAAACCGATCCGTACGCTGGCCGGGCACACCAAGCATGTGCACGCCCTCGCCTTCGCCGGCGATGGCCGCCTCGCCTCAGGCGGTGAAGACGGCACCATCGTGATTTGGTCGAAGGCCGGGGCCAAGTCGAAGACGTTGAATGCCGGGAAACACCACATCCACGGGCTGGCCTTGGCTCCGGACGATTCTACCATCTTCGCCTGCACCGGTGGCCCCGGCGTGCTGACTTGGGATCTGCCGGCCGGGACGGCGCGGGGGGTGAAGTTCGAAGGTGCCGGCTCAGCGCGGGCTTTCGCTCTCGGCCCGGACGGCTCGAAAGTGGCGACCGTTCAAGAAGACAAATCGTTGCGGCTGTGGGACAGCGTCAACGGAAAGCTGATCAAGAAGTACGAAGGCTTGCGCAGCATCGGCTTGGCGGTGGCCTTCGCCCCCGACGGCGGCACAATGGTCAGCGGCAGTTCCGACGGCTTGGTGAAGGTATGGACGGTGAAACGGTAATCCCGCACCTCACTTCTTCTTTTCCGCCGCCAGCTTGATGTACTTCTCCGGGTCGGCGTTGAATTCGTCTTTGCAGCCGCCGCAGCAGACGTAGTACGACTTCCCCTTGTGGCTGACGCTCATGGTGCCGCGGCCGCCGGAGACGATGCACTCCGGGCCTTTGTTCGCTTCGGCGAACGGCTCCCCTTCTTTGGTCGCCCCGACCTGCCAGATGCGCGTGAAGTTCTTGGCGTCTTTGGGCTTCGTCGCCATTTGATACAAGTACCGATTGCTGTGCAGCAGGGTGAAGGTGATCTGTTGGATCTCGGTATCGGTCGTACGTTCCAGCGCGAGGATCACTTCTTTCTGTTTCCCGGCCACGATGTTGCCCCTGAAGACCTGTTCGGATTTGTCGGCAGCGACGAGCCGGAGTTGGTATTCCTGCGGTTTCATCAAGTAGCGGAGTTCGCCGCTTTGGAAGTGCTTGCCTTCGCCCACGGCGACTTTCAACGAGACATCCTCGCCTTGGAAAAGCCAGCTCCACTCGATCTTCTCGACCCAGAATCCCTTGGCCCGTTCCTCGCGGGTGCCGTCGGGGTAGCCGGTGCCCTTCCACGCGGCGATGAGGCCGTTGAACGGCTGCAAGGCTTCCTTGGCCGAGGCCGGTTTCGCGGCCGGCTCCGCGCCGAACACCATCGTGGCCAAGCACAGGGATACAAACATGGGCGAAACCCGCAGTGGAAACGGAAGCAGTACACCATAGTAAACGATTGACGCCGCGATTTGTTTCGGGGTAGCCGGGTTTTGCTGTTAACCGAATGCTGATTTGTTGCGATTCGGACTGATTTAGCTTTCTGCTTTCGGTCATTCTGCGCACCCCCCTCGCTGAAAGCTCCGAAAGCTCCGAAAGCTCCGAAAGCTAAACGGATTTCTCGAAGCGAAGCGGAAAGTATTCAAAGACCTGCTCTCGCAAGCTAGGAGCTACAACCGGCGCTTCTTCTCCAAACCTTCATTTGACAGTCGTCGCGCATCGGTTATTACTCGCACTCGGAACCGCCGCCTTTCCGGAGTATCATCGAATCATTGACGACCCGATGCGCACGACCGCCGAGCAGACGAGGATTCTCGGGCTGGTGAGTTTGATCGAAAGTGATCGCTCCGGATTTCACCGACACGCGGTCGAAGCGCTCGACGGCAAAGAATTCAGCGTTCGGAACGCCGGTATGGCACTGCTCCAAAAAATCGGTACGACCAAAGACGCCGCATTGATCCTCGCGCGGCTGTCGGACACCGACAAATCCAACGTATACTTCGCGGCCAAGACTTTGGCGATCATCGGCGGTCCCAAAGAAGTCATCGCGATGGATGCGTGGCTGTCGGGCCCCGTGCATGCCAACGACAAGCAGCTTCGCGCTCAAGTGGTGAAGTCCCGAGGTGAGTTGGCCGAGCGGTTGGCGAAAATACCGAAGCCAGATTGAACGTGGACTTGGTCAATTTTTGTAAGGCCGATCCGGACAAGCATGAGCCGCTCATGAGCTACGGCAGCGGCAGCGTCGGGCTGAACTTGC
>JBBRUN010000617.1:0-2938 GCA_038247765.1 Gemmatales bacterium
CTGAAGGTGGAGAACCTGCCGAAGGCCCCGAAGAAGCCCCGGACGAGCCTGTTCGAAGAGCCGGAAGAAGGTGGGGCATGAACCGGCGCCCGAAAGCGGCCACGCCCATGTACGAGCGGATTCGGGAGATTCTCGAATCGGCCCGGAGCCACGCGGCCCGGACGGTGAACACGGCGCAAGTGGTGTCGAACTGGATGATCGGCCGGGAGATCGTGGAAGAGGAACAGCAGGGGAAGAAGCGGGCCGGTTACGGGGAGGAGTTGCTGGCCGGACTGGCCGAGCGATTTCGCGAGGATGGGATCGCGGGGTATTCGCTGTCGAATTTGAGGTTAATGCGCCAATTTTACGAATGCTTCCCGTCGCTCTTGGAAGGTTTGCCAATTCGTCACACACTGAGTGACGAATTGGCCGAGGGGAAAGCCGGGGAACAAGCGGGCCGAGGGGAGGCATCCGATCTCTTTCCAATTCGCTACACACCGTGTAGCGAATCTTGGGAACCGGGCCGGTTGCACCCGAATCTCTCGTGGTCTCTCTACCGGCATCTGATGCGAGTCGAGAAGCCGGAGGCCCGGGCCTTTTACGAGATCGAAGCGACGGCGAATCACTGGTCGGCCCGCGAACTGGAGCGGCAGATCAACAGCCTCCTCTACGATACGGTTGGCGCGCAGCCGGGACAAGAAGGGGGTCATGCGACTGGCCAAGAAGGGCCAGGAAATCCTGACGCCGGCCGACGTGTTCAAAGATCCGGTGGTCATCGAATTTTTGGGGCTGCCGGAGTCGGCGAAATTGGTCGAGTCCGATTTGGAAACAGCGCTGATCGACCATTTGCAAACGTTTCTGCTGGAATTGGGCAAAGGCTTCGCGTTCGTCGCCCGGCAAAAGCGGATCACCCTCGTAGGGGATCATTTCTATATCGACTTGGTCTTTTACCACACGGTGTTGAAGTGCTTCGTGCTGATCGACTTGAAAGTCGGGAAGCAGACCCACCAAGACCTCGGCCAACTGCAATTGTACGTGAACTATTTCGACAGGCAGCGGCGGACGGAAGGCGACCAACCGACTTTGGGCCTGATCCTCTGCACCGATAAAAACGACACGGTGGTGAAGTACACGCTCGGCGCCGACCAGAAGAAGCAGATCTTCGCGAGCCGTTACCAACTGTACCTGCCGACGGAGGCCGAATTGAAAGCCGCCCTGGCGATCCCGGGAAGACGCAAACGGGGTGGCGCATGAACCGTCACGTCAACAGCATCGCCAACTCGTTGAGTCTGCGCAACCCGCAGGGGGTATCGCTCGAAATCCTCGACCGGATCACCGAGATCGTGCCGCTGAAAAAGGACTCGGATCGTGAAGCGGCGCTCGCGGCAATCCAATCCGAGTTCAAGAGCGTGACCGATTTTGAACGGGAGTTCCCCTCGCTTTGCTTCGCGCTGGCCACCGGAGTCGGCAAAACGCGGCTCATGGGGGCGTTCGTCAGTTACCTCCATTTGGCCCACGGCATCAAGAACTTCTTCGTGCTGGCCCCGAACCTGACGATCTACAACAAGCTCATCGCCGACTTCACGCCGAACACGCCGAAATACGTTTTCCGGGGCGTGCAGGGCTTCGCGATCGACCCGCCTGTCATCATCACCGGGGATACTTACGCGGAGCAAGCCGCATCGCTGTTCAATCACGAAGGCGAAGTCAAAATTAACATCTTCAACATCTCGAAGATCAACAGCGAAGTGCGGGGCGGCAAGTCTCCCAAGATCAAGAAGATGATCGAGTACTTGGGCCAGCCCTACTTCGAGTACTTGGCCAGTTTGCCCGACCTCGTGCTGCTCATGGACGAATCGCACCGCTACCGAGCCAGCGCCGGCGTGCGGGCGATCAACGACCTAAAGCCGATCCTGGGCTTGGAACTGACGGCAACGCCCTTCACGGAATCGCCGCGGGGGCCGGTGGCGTTCAAGAACGTCGTCTACGACTATGCCCTCGGCCGGGCGCTCGAAGACGGCCTCGTGAAGGAACCGGCCGTCGTCACGCGGAAGGATTTCAGCCCCGTCGGGTTGTCGGCAGATCGCATCGAGGAGATCAAACTCGAAGACGGCGTGCGGATGCACGAAAGCGTGAAGGTCGAACTGGCCACCTACGCCAACAACGGGGTGTGATCTGGCTGGCGCGCCGATTTTCATGCGATTTTCGCCGATTTTCGGGACGAATCCTCGGGAGTTGTTCTCAATGCGTGGTGACTGCCCAAATCGGGGGCGATTGGTTCGCGGAGGGAATTTCCCACCGCCTTGGGCATTCCCCAGATCCCGGCCTCGTGCGTTAACGGCTCCGCGGGGGGTTGCGGTCACCTCCACTGATTCCGGGAACGCAAAGCTCACGGAATTGCTCGGTTTTGTGCCTCCGGCAACTTCGCAACCACTCCCAGGACTTGAACCCGTGAAATTCTTACAAAACGCATGAAAACAGGCGCACCAGACAGATCAGACCCAACGATTGGATTGCTTTCGGCCCGACGAATCAGTTTTATGGGTCTGATGGGTCTGATCTGTCTGATGCGCCGTTTTCTTGGGGATTTTCTCTATTATTTGTTGCGAATGCGCCGAAGTCCCACAGTTTGTCCGAAATTGCGCAGTTTCGCTGGAGTTCCAGGATTCCAAGCTGTGGCTGGGTGCGTCGTTTGGGAAATCCCCAAGCAAGGCCAAGCACCGCGGCGAGAGCCCCAGCTATTTCTACTGCACTCATGGGATACAGCGCGAATCGGCGACCGAGGTCACTCCCTAGTGCCACAAGGACGATCCAAGCAATCACTGGGAAGCTAAATTACCCAAACTCACATATTCCCCTAGACGTCGGCCCACAAGGTTTGACGCATCTTGCAGGAGGCGGTCACTCAGAGCGTAAAAATGGGCAGCATGGGCAATATTGCAGTGAGTCAGACTGGGTA
>JBBRUN010000618.1:0-2930 GCA_038247765.1 Gemmatales bacterium
ACCGCTCGGGTGCCCGATCACTTCACCTTCCCGCCGGGTAACTTCCCGAGATTGTCGAACAATCGCACCAGCGAATTCATCAGCTTCTTGAAATCCCCTTCGTGGAGGCTCTCGTTCGGTGCGTGGGCGTTGCTCGCGGGGTCTTCGATCCCCATGAGCAGGGCCGGGGCGCCGCCGAAGAGTTCGGCGAGCGGGCCGACGAAGCCGATGCTGCCGCCGCAGCCGATGGCGACGGGATCGCGGTCGAAGCCCATCCGCATCGCGGACAGCGCCGATTCGAACGCCGGGCCGTTCGGGTCGGTCATCCACCACTTGCACCCGGCGCCGTGCTGCGTCACCTTCACTTCGACCCCCCACGGCGTATCGGCTTGCAGATAGTCTTGCAATTGTTTCACGACTTCCGTCGCATCTTGATCCGGGACGATCCGGCAACTGACGATGGCCGAAGCCTTCGGCAGCACTTGGTTCGAAGCCCCCTTGATGCTGCTCGCTTCTTGGGCGATGACGCTGACGGACGGGCGCCGCCACGTCGATTCGTACACGCCGAAACCTTCTTCCATGGCGAACTTCGCACCGGGCAGCACGCCGATTTCGGTGCGGAACTTGGCGTCGTCCCACGGCAGCTTGCGGAAGGCCGTGCGCTCTTTGTCGGTGAGTTCACGGACGCTGTCGTAGGTGCCCGGAATCGGCAGCGGCCCGTTGCCCCAGTAAAGTTTCGAGAGCACGACGTTGAGCGCCAGCGCCGCATCGGGGAGCGCCCCGCCGGCCATACCGCTGTGCACGGGCAGCTTCGCCGAGGTCACTTCGACCAGCACCGCCACGACGCCGCGCAAACTGTAGGTGATGCAGGGCAAGCCGACTTCGATATTCTCGGTATCGCAGACGACGATGACATCGGACTGCAGTTTCTGCTTGTATTTTTCGAAAAAGGCCATGAGGTTCTTCGAGCCGATTTCCTCTTCGCCCTCAATGACCATCTTGATGTTGCACGGCAGCACGTTGCTGGTCTTGCGGTACGCCGCGATGGCGCCGAGGAACGCCGAGATGGCACCTTTGTCGTCGGCGGCGCCGCGGCCGAAGAGCCGGCCGTCGCGCCGCGTGAGCTTCCACGGGTCGGATTTCCACTGCTCGACGTAGTTCACCGGTTGCACGTCGTGGTGGGCGTACAGGAACACCGTCGGCTTCGTCGGCCCGGCTTCCAGCCACTCGCCGTAGGCGTAGGGCAGGCTGTGGCCGACTTTCAGCATCTCCACGTTTTGCAGGCCGGCGTCGCGCATTTGATCGCACGTGAGCTGTGCACTGCGGACGATTTCGGGATCGTGTTCCCCGTCGGTCGAGATGCTCGGGATCGCCACTTGATCCGCGAGGCCGCGGATGATCTCTTCGTGGTTTTTGGTCAGCCAGGTCAGGGCTTCGTTCATCGCGGGTCACTCCGGTTGGTGTCTCATACACTTTACCGCAGAACGACGGTGTGGTAAACCGTGCCCCGGGGAGGATACGAACGATGACCATTCCCACGGCCCGCCATCGCCACATCGCCATCGCGCTCGGTTCAATCGCGGCCGTGATCGTCTTGGGCGTCATTCCGTGGCGGTATCATCGGGCGGAGTCGCAGGCGAAGGAAGAAATCTCGAAAGAACGCGCTTCGCGGGAACATGTCTTGGCGGTGCTCGCGACCCAAGCCGAGGCCTGGAATCGCGGCGATCTCGACGGCTACATGGATGGGTACTGGGACAACCCCGAACTCGAATTCATCTCGGGCCCGACGACGACCAAAGGCTTTCAGCCCGTCAAGGATCGCTACTTCCAACGCTACAAGGCCAACGGGCAAGAGATGGGTCAACTCACGTTCAGCGAGCTCGAGTACCGGCGCCGTGCCGATCGCGGCGCCGAAGTGACCGGCCGCTGGCGCGTGGTGAAAACGACGGAGACGCTCAGCGGCGGCTTCACGGTTCAATTGCGCGAGTTCGATTTCGGTTGGAAAGTCGTGCAAGACACCACGACTTCGGACGATCCGCCGAAAAAAGATTGAATCGCGCGCTGCCACCGGGTCTCTCTTCAGTTGAGTACCCTATGGGGCGCAGCCGATGAGCCGGGCGATTTGGTCACTTTTGGCACGGCTGAATCGCAGACCGGCGCCGCATGCGGACGCGCCGACCGATGCGGAACTACTCGCCCGGTTCGTAGACGATTCGGATGCGGCCGCATTCGAGTTGATCGTCTGGCGACACGGCGGCCTGGTACTCGGAGCTTGCACCCGGATACTCCGCGATCGTCACGCCGCCGAAGACGCCTTACCCCGCCGGGTTACCCCGGGAAGCTCGTGGAGCTACCGGGAGGAGGGCGTGTGGGCTTACGCCCGGTGTCGTCTTCCACTGACGCATCGCCCTCGCTTGATGTTAACATCCCCGGCATGACCGTGAAGAAAATCCACTTTGAACCCTAAGAGAGACTCACTGCCGATGCAGACCACGGAGAGACTTACTGAAGAACTCATCGCTGAAGCTTGCCGGGATGAAGTCGGCTTGTGGCTGGTCATCGCCAAAGTTCGGGATGATTTACTCGTTCAAGAACCTGAAGGAGTAAAGGCGACCGCCTTCGAGGTCATCCGACGCATGCTTGAGTCCGGACGGGCCGAGGCTGGATACTACAGCCCTGACGGCTCGGGCATCGCTCGGTGGCGGATGCCGATCTCGGAAGTCCTATCCAAGATCGCCGCCGAGTGGACCCGCCTGGAGCGTGAACCGGACATTGGGGAGGTCGTTGTTTTCGTTGCCCCGTCCCCTCCCGCATGAAGGACAACGGGGTGTCGGTGGTCCACGGGGGCGGGGAGGGGACCCGCCCCCTCGCCTTTCGACTTCGAGTTCCGGTCGGTGAAACTTTGCAACGGCCACGCGGTCAGGCCCGCCGGAGCACCTCGTACACGGTCT
>JBBRUN010000619.1:0-2927 GCA_038247765.1 Gemmatales bacterium
GTCGTCGTAGCCCGCGCCGGTCGGTTGGCCGGGGGAGACGAGCACCGGGTTCTCGGTGGCATTCGGCCCCACTTGGATCAGCGCCGGGTTGTCGAGCGGCGGCCGACTGGCGCAACCGATCGCACCGAGAGTGCGACCACCTGCATTCGCCAATTCATGGGCCACCCTTCGTGCGTTTCACGCGGGGATATGCCCGAAACCAGCGGCGGCGTCAATCGGGGTTGATCGACTTCCGAAGTTGCGTCTAAACTCCCGGCCTACCCAAATTGCCTCGGGGGCGGTCGTGTATTTCAATTCGCCTGTATTCCTTTACGCCTTCCTCGCGTTGGTGCTGCTCGTTTACCACGGTGTCCCGGCGATTTTGAATCTGCGGGGTCGGGTGTTGACCCTTTTCACGAATCTGTTCCTGTTCACGGCGAGCCTGTTTTTCTACGCTTGGGGCGAACTCGGTTACGTTTTAGTTCTGTACGGGTCGCTCTGGGCGAACTACGGCTTCGCCCTGGCCGCCGCTTGGCTGCAAGCTCGCCAGCGTTCGACGGGCGCGCTGGCCATCGCGGCCGTCGCAGTGAATTTGCTATTGCTGATCCGCTACAAATACGCCGCGTTCCTGCTCGGCGAACTGCTGGGATTCGATGTCTCCGGAATGGGGAATCACCTCCCGATCGGGATTTCTTTTTTCACGTTTCAAGCGATCAGCTACGTCCTCGACGTCTGCCGGAAAGATATTCCGGCCGAGCGAAACGTCCTCAAGTTCGGGCTGTACGTTTTCCTGTTCCCGCACTTGATCGCCGGACCGATTGTGCGCTACCGCGACATCGCCGAGCAATTGACCATTCGACCCGTCGGCCTCGATCGCTTCGCGACCGGCGTCCGGAGATTGGGCATCGGGCTGGCGAAGAAACTGCTACTCGCCGATACCTTCGCGGAAGCGGCCGAGGCGGCTTTCGGAACCGCGCTCGGCAGGGTTTCACCGGACGAACTGACGATGGCCGCAGCGTGGCTCGGCGTCCTGTGCTACTCGCTGCAAATCTATTTCGACTTCAGCGGCTACTCGGACATGGCCATCGGCTTGGGGAAGATGTTCGGGTTCGATTTCCTCGAAAATTTCCGCTACCCGTACATCGCGCAGTCGATCACCGAGTTCTGGCGGCGCTGGCACATCAGCCTTAGCAGTTGGTTCCGCGATTACGTCTACGTGCCATTGGGTGGCAACCGCTCCGGGGCGTGGGCGACGTACCGGAACCTGCTCATCGTCTTCGCGCTCTGCGGTGTCTGGCACGGGGCGAATTGGACATTCCTGCTGTGGGGCCTGTTCCACGGTAGCTTCTTGATACTCGAACGCCTCGGCTTAGGGCGAGTCCTCATGGCTGTTCCGAGACTGCTCCGCCACGCCTACACTCTGCTGGTCGCAGCTTGCGGCTGGGTCTTGTTCCGCGCAGACGACCTCGCCCACGCCGGGGGAATCTTCCGGGCGATGGCGCGCTTCGACGGCGGCACCCAAGTCTTGGCGGACGTGTGGAATCCGAGGTTGGGTTACGCGCTGCCGATTGCGCTCGCGGCCTGTCTGCCGGTCGTCCCTACGGCGCAGCGTTTCTTGTCGATGCGCGGCGAGAGGTGGCACACCCTCGCGGGTCTCTGCGGCACGCTCGGCATCGCGGTGTGTTACCTCGGCGCATCGATGCAAATGGCCGCGAAGACGTACAGCCCGTTCATCTATTTCCGGTTCTGAGGTGCTCCATGGTTCGCCCCCGGCGACGACTCTTCGACCTGCTGGCGATCGGCCTATTCGCGAGTGCCATCGGTCTGCCAATGTTCGGCCTGTTTTTCAGGGATCCGCCGAAACTCGACGAAAACCGCACGCGCGCCGGATTGCCGGAATTGCCGGCGAAAAAATACCAATTTGAAGCCTTCGCGCCGCGCTTCGAACTGTATCTGGGCGATCACCTCGGGTATCGAGATGTCTTGCTCGGGTGGCACAGGCAGGTGACGTACGGCATTCTCGGGGAACCGGTGACGAACCAAGCGTGGATCGGCAAAGACGGTTGGCTTTATCTGAATCAATCCGATCCGTTCGGTGGCAATCCGAAGAAGCCGACCCCGGCCGAGCGAGTCGAAAAATGGATCGACGCGTACGAGGCGCGCCACCATTGGTTGAAATCGAAGGGCGTTGACTACGTCGTCGTGTTCGCGCCGGACAAAGCCGCCGTCTACCCGGAATACTTGAAAGGGTACCCCGCCCGGCACCCGCCCCTCGAGATGGCGACACCGGCCGCCAAAATTCTCAACGAACGGGGCGTGCCCTGCGTAAACCTAGTTCCGGCGCTTCTCGAAGAAAAAAAGTCGAATCCGAATCTTCTGTATTATAAAACCGATTCTCATTGGAATTACGACGGCGCGCGGGTGGGCTACCGAGCGATCGCGGCAGCGGTGCGCGAGCGCTTCCCCAAGTTTCAAATCGCCCCCGAATCTTCCTACGCCATCCGCGCCGAATCCGTTGTCGCCGGGGACACGCTGCGGCTCGCCGGATTCGTCGAGGATGCCGAGCCGGAAACGATCCGAAAGTGGACGCCGTTGACTGCGATGACCAATCGTGTCGCGCTACACAACTTCCGAACTCCCGAGGAAAAAGCGACTTGGTCGGGTGTTGACGATCGAATTTCCGAACAACCGCTGGCGACCGGCCCGACTTTGCTTTTCCTCCACGACTCGTTCGGAGGGCATTTGTTCGGTTTCCTCGGCAGCGACTTCAGCCGAGTCATGGCACTCGTCACGTATGGATTGCCACAGGAGGCCGTCCGCGTTGAACAACCCCAACTCGTGATTCAAGTGATCGTGGCGCGACAGCTGTATTCCCTTTCGCCACCGAGTTCGCTCAAGTAGTTCAGGCGGTTCTACTCCCGCGAGCATAACCGATGCTGTAAGATCAA
>JBBRUN010000620.1:0-2897 GCA_038247765.1 Gemmatales bacterium
CTTTGGTCGATGACCCGATCTACTGCGGTGCTTACTCGTTGATTCTCGCGCTGTTGCTCTTCGTCGAATTGGCGATTGCTGCCACGGCGAGCGATCGGATGATCGAAGCGGAAACGAATGCGGCACTGACCGCCGAACTGCGGGCCCGCAACGCGGAATTGGAAAAGCTATCGAGCGCCGAACAGGGCCAACGGGCCTTCTTGGATTCGGTGCTGAATCAGATGCCGGCCGGCGTGATGATCGTCGGGAAGGACGGCTTGATCCTGTGGCGGAATCAACGGCACCGCACCCTCTGGAACGACACCACACCCCAAGGCGTGGGCCTAAACGACCTGAAGCGGAGCCGTATCTCGGCGACCAAAGAGCACTCGGTCCCGTTCGAGAGTTGGCCGATCGTCAAAGCGATCTCCACCGGGATCGTCACGGAAGGGTTCGAAGCGCGTATCCTGTCGGCCGAAGGGATTGAGATCGACGTGTCGGTGAGCGCCGCGCCGGTTCACGACGCGGGCGGTTCGCTCCTCGGCGCGGTTTCGATTTTGCACGATATGAGCGAGCGCAAAGCCGCCCTGCGCTCGCTGCGGGATAAAGAAGAACGCCTCCGCTTCGCGCTCGCGTCGGCGCGGATGATCGCCTACGAGTGGAACGTCCAAACCCAGTGCATCCAGTGTTCCGAATCGCTGTCCCACTGGATCGGTTTGGGATCGGAGTCCATCTGCACACTCGCCGAATTGTTGAAAGTCGTGCACCCCAACGACGTCGCCGGTTTGCGGGTCGCGGTCGGGAAACTCATCCACGCCGGAAACGAATGCGAATGCGAGTTCCGGATCCCGAGCGCATCGGGCATGCTGTGGATCCAATGCCGCGGGCGGCGGCTGGTCGATGAAGAAGGCAAATCGACCGACCGCGTCGCGGGCATTCTCATCGACGTCTCCGACCGGCGGCGATCCGAAGAGCGGTTGCGCATGCTCGAATCGGCGGTCGTCCACGCCCGCGATGCCGTCGTTATCCTCGAGTCGGAATCGAATCTACAACCCGGCCGCAGCGTCCTCTACGCCAACGATGCCTTTTGCCAAATCACCGGTTATTCCCAAGACGAACTGATCGGGCGCTCGCTTCATTTACTGCGCGGCCCCGACTCCGACCCGGCCACGCTCGAGCGCCTGCGAGACGCCCTCGACAGCGGCGATTCCTTCAAAGGGGAACTGCTGAATTACCGCCGGGACGGCACCCGGTTCTGGGTCGAAATCAGCGTCGTTCCCGTGCCCGATGCCTCGGGATCCCGCGCGCACTGGGTGATGATCCAACGCGACATCAGCGACCGGAAGCACGCGGAGCGGATCCTCCAGCGCAGCGAGGCCATGTTGGCCGACGCCCAGCGGATTGCGCACATCGGGTCTTGGGAATATTTGCCCGCGACCGGGGAGTGCCATTGGTCGGCCGAAAAATTCCGAATCTTCGGCCTCGAACCGAATGCCGTCGCCGCTTCGGTCGAGCTCTATCTCGCGGCGGTTCACCCGGACGATCGCGAGAAAGTCGATCGGGTCGGCATTGATGCCGGCCGACTCGCGTACCCGTATCGGATCGATTTCCGCGTCGTGCGCCCGAGCGGCGATATCCGCTTCATCACCGAAGATTACTACGCCGATTTCGACGCCGCAGGCAACCCGGTGCGATTTTGGGGCGTCACGCAAGACGATACCGAGAAGCGACTCTCGCAAGAGCAGCTGTTCCAATCGCAGAAGATGGAACTCATCGGCCAGATGGCCGGGGGCATCGCGCACGACTTCAACAACCTGCTCACCGGCATCATCGGGAATCTGCATTTGGCAAAAATGCCCGAGCACGACCCGAACCGACTACACGTAGGCACGGCCCTCCGCGCGGCGTATCGTGCCGCCGATCTCACCAAGAAGTTGCTCGGCTTCGCCCGCAAAAATCAGCTCATTTTGAACCCGACCCGAGTGGACGAGTTCGTCGCGGAGGTCGTCGGGATCATCGGGCGCACCTTCGACCCGCGCGTGCGCGTGGTCGCCGAAATCGCGGCGGAGCACGTCGTTTCCGCGGATGCGACGCTCATCTCGCAAGTGTTGTTGAACCTCGCCCTCAACGCCCGCGACGCCATGCCCCAAGGCGGTCGCCTCGACATCCGCTCCGATTTCGCCACGGTCGAAAAATCCGGGGAGCTGCACCCCGACGCCCGCCCCGGCGAATACGTCCGACTCACCGTCGAAGACTCGGGCCAAGGGATGGCGCCGGAGGTTCTCGCTCGCGTTTTCGAACCGTTCTTCACCACCAAGCCGATCGGCCAGGGCACCGGCCTCGGTTTGGCGATGGTCCACGGCATCATGACCCAGCACCGGGGTTGGGTCGAAGTTCAGTCCGCCGTGGGTCGGGGCACCCGTTTCGACTTGTACTTGCCCCGATCCGATGGAGAGGTGCCGAGCGAGAAATTCGACGCCCGGACGTGCCACGACCTCGCCGAATTGGAGCCGGGCCAAGTCAATACGACGCAACGGCGGACGGTGTTGATCGTCGATGACGAATCGATGATCCGCGACGTCGGCCGGGCCGCGTTGGAGTCGGCCGGCTTCGCAGTGCTCGAAGCCGAAGATGGCGAAGCGGCGATCGCACTGTTCCGCAGTTGTCCGAGCGCCATCGATCTTGTGGTGCTCGATCTCACGATGCCGAATATGTCGGGCCAAGATACTTTCCATTCTCTGCTGAAAATCGATCCGGCCGTCCGCATTCTCTTTTCGAGCGGTTACTCGGCCGACGACTTGTCCGGCACGGAAGGCGCGCTCGGATTGCTGCCGAAACCGTATCGCCCTCAACTGTTGGTCGATCTCGTACGCCGGGCGCTGCCGAGTCCGCAAGATGGGGCTGACGGAGGATCGAAC
>JBBRUN010000621.1:0-2886 GCA_038247765.1 Gemmatales bacterium
ACGGAAGTGTTGGATCGTGTGGAAGCGACCGTCGAACCCGCGGGTGCGCATGGCGTCGGCGACCTGCTCGGCCCGATCGCCGCCGCGAACCAACAGCGAGCCGACGGCTTGGCCGGTGGTTTGATACGTCCGCAGGTTCGTGGCGGCGCGGAAGGCCCGCGTCCGCAGGGCGATCCGTACCCGCCGGGCTTCGGCAAAGAAGAGAAACGCGTACCGATACGCCAGCAAAGCGATCTGAACGAGGACCCCCGGCAGATAGAGGCAATGCGCCGCCGCGAGGGTCTGCGTCAGCGGGGCCGTCCGCAGCAGGATCGAGCCGACGCAAGCGATGGCGAGTGCCCGCAGCGTCATCGAGATGGCCAGTGTCAAGCCGTTGTCATTGGTGAACGGGAAGACGAGCAGCACCGGTAACATGCCGAAGGAGATCATCAGCAAGCGGCTACAGACGTCGCGCCGGTTCAAACGCCCGACGCAAACCCCGATCAAGCCGAGGGCGAACGCAATCGCCGTCAACAACGGGTGGGTGATGATGGCGAACGCGGCGGAGGTCATCAATAGGCCCGCGAGTTTCCAACGCGGATCCCAACGCGTCAGCGGGGAATCGGGAATCGGAGGTTCGCGAACGGCGAGCGTCATTGAGGTTCGGTCGTGTGATGTTCGTTGAAGAAGTGATACGATTTCAGAAGATTGGGGCCAATTGTCCGGGAAATACCGCGCGGAAAGACTGAAAAGCCGGGTGCCGACGAATGCCAGTGATGGGGCTTGACCCGCCTACCGATAATGGAAGTGTGGGAGTCTGACAACCGAGGATCGGTCATGGCGCGTTCACGGATGGTTCTGCTGGCGGTTCTCGCGGCTTCGGCACTCGCCGGCTGCAAAGATTTCAACGGCCCCCGCAAGTCGGCCAGTAAGCCGAAGCCCGACCTGCCCCAGTACACCATCGAAGAGCAACAGCGACGCGGCCGGGACAAATATACCATCCCCGAAGACAACTTCCGGATCGGGCCGGATCTCCATATTGACCGGCCCAGCCCGACGGGCCGATAAATCACACCGCAACGGTCGGCAACTTGCGTCGGCCCAAGCCTTCCGCATCCTTCGTCACCGGGATGCGGTGGGCGTTGTTCTTTTCCCAGTCGGCCAACTCCACCATCAGCGCGTCGACGATCTCCGCCTCGGGCACCTTCCGCACCATCTCGCCGTTGCGGAAGATCATCCCCTGGCCATTGCCCGCGGCGATGCCGATGTCCGCTTCTTTCGCTTCGCCGGGACCGTTGACCACGCATCCGAGCACCGAAATCTTCACCGGCACGCGCTTGCCCTTCAAACGCACTTCCAACTCCGCGATGATCTTTTCCAAATCGATGGCCAAGCGACCGCAGGTCGGGCAGGCGATGATCTCCGGCCGGCGGACGCGGCGCTGCGTCGCTTGGAGGATGTCGAAACAGGCCGCGATCTCGGGAACCGGGTCTCCCAAGAGGGACACACGAATCGTATCGCCGATGCCGTCGAGCAGGATCGGCGCCAGCCCGGCGGCGCTCTTGGTCACGGCATACGGCGGCTTGCCCGCTTCGGTGATGCCGATGTGTGTCGGGTAGTCCGCGAGCTTCGCGAACAGCCGATACGCATCGACCGCGACCAGCACATCCGATGACTTCATCGAGAAGATCATGTCGTGGTAGCCTTCGGCCTCGGCAATCTCCAAGTAACGTAGGGCGCTTTCGACCATCGCCGGAGGGCACGGGAACTCGTACTTCTCGCAGAACTCGCGTTCCAGCGACCCGGCGTTGACGCCGATGCGCATCGGGATCCCTTTGTCTTTCGCTTTGCGCACGACCTGACGGAAGCGGTCGATGCTGCCGATGTTCCCTGGGTTGATGCGGATTTTGTCTACGGGGTGATCGAGCGCCGCGAGGGCCATTTTGTAATCGAAGTGGATATCGCAGATCAGCGGGATACCGATCTGTTTACGGATCTCGGAGAGCGCCCCGGCATCTTCGGGTTTGGGCACAGTTACGCGAATGAGTTCGCACCCGGCTTCTTCCAACTGATGGATTTGCTTCACGGTTCCGGCCACATCGAACGTGTCGGTCGTCGTCATGCTCTGCACCCAGATCGGGTTATCGCCGCCGAAGATTCTGTCGCCGACCTTGACCTCGCGGGTCTTGTGGCGGGGTTTGCCGGGGACGCGCTGGGCCGTTTCGAGAATGGACAGGTCGAAGCGGGACATCGGGCGATCCTCGGGGAGCGGCGGAGCTGGTTCGTGTGGTTATCTTACTCCGGAGGGGGGGTGAGCGACAGTGCGAGATGAGAGGCGGGAGAGTGTCCCTCGACTTCCACCCGATGGGAAGTCCGGGTTCCATTCCTGTGGGACGCGCCATTTCCGAACCCCATTTCCTTGCGATTATCCTTTCTCAGTCACGGAACAAAATTTGCTGCAAATCGGACGATCCGCCTGAGTTTTGCTGAATTCGGAGGTAGCAATCAATTCGAACCGATAACAGCCCGCGCAAGGAGGCGGAAGAGGCGTTGCTCATAGCCGGTGCCTTGCAAAACGCCATATTCAACAGCGCCAACTTTTCCAGCATCGCCACCGACGCAAGAGGCGTCATTCAGATCTTCAACGTCGGCGCCGAGCGGATGCTGGGCTACACCGCCGCTGAAGTGATGAACAAGATCACCCCGGCCGAGATTTCCGACCCGCAGGAAGTGATCGTCCGCGCTAAAACGCTGAGCGCCGAACTCGGAACCCCGATCACGCCCGGCTTCGAAGCCTTGGTCTTCAAGGCCTCGCGCGGGATCGAAGACATCTACGAGCTGACGTACATCCGCAAGGACGGCAGTCGCTTCCCGGCGGTCGTGTCGGTCACGGCGCTGCGCGATGCC
>JBBRUN010000622.1:0-2870 GCA_038247765.1 Gemmatales bacterium
ATGTCGACTGCACCGGCGAAGCGTACGGGCAAGCACGCAGCCGCATCCCCATCGACGTGTTCCGCGGATTGCTCGCACACATTACCAAACGTCTGCCCGTCTCCTCCGCCGACGAAGGCCGTTGGCGTGGCCACCGCACCTTCCTCATCGACGGCTCGAACACGTCGATGCCCGATACGCCCGCCCTGCAGAAGAAGTACGGCCAGCCGGGCGCGCAAGCGCCGGGGTGCGGCTTCCCCCTCATGCACTTGATGGCCCTGTTCCAGGCGTCCACCGGCTTCTTGGTGTCCATCGTGTCCGCCCCGTATCGGACGCACGACATGCCCCAGGCCAAGCAAACACACTCGTCACTGGAAGCGAACGATATTCTGGTCGGCGACCGAGGCCTCAGTTCGTTCGTTCACCTGGCATTGCTAGGGCTTCGCGGGGTGTTCGGCCTGTTCCGCACCCACCAGCAGCAACTCGTGAGCTTCCGCCCGGGGCGTCGACACGCCACGAAAGAAACCCGCAAACGCAAGGAGAAAGGCTTGCCCACGTCGAGGTGGGTGAAGCGGTTGGGCCAGCGCGATCAACTGGTGGAATACGTGAAGCCGAGGGAACGCCCGAAGTGGGTGACGGCGGAGGATTACGCGGCCCTGCCCGCGGTGGTCTTGGTGCGGGAGGTGCGCTACTCGATCCGGGTCCCCGGGCGTCGGACGCAGCAAGTGACGTTGACGACGACGCTGCTCGATCCCGTGAAGTACCCGGCCGCGGCGTTGGCCGAGTTGTACGGCCGTCGTTGGGAGATCGAAACGAACTTCGATCATTTGAAGACGACGTTGAAGATGGACGTGCTGCACTGCAAGACGGTGGAGGGTGTGGAGAAAGAATTGACGATGTACGCGCTCGTGTACAACTTGATTCGGTTGGTGATGCTGGAGGCGTCGCGGCGTCAGGAGGTCCCGGTGGAGCGGATCAGTTTCGCGGACGCGGCGCGGTGGTTGTCGCAGGCGATGCAGGGGGAGGCACCGCTGAAGTTGCGGGTGAATCCGTCACGGCCCAACCGGGTAGAACCGCGGGCGAGGAAGCGTCGGCCCAAGGAGTACGACTTGATGAACAAGCCACGGTCGGAAATGAAAAAAGAGCTGAAGAAGAAGGCAAATACGGCTTAAGTTTGTGCCATTCGGTCGAGCAACGAGTTCTTCACGGGACGGTACATCTCGCTCCACTGACCCAGGAACAGCGGGTTCTCCTGAACGAGGTCATTGACGACGAGCAGGCTGCTCGTCTTCCACTTCTCACTTTCCGGGTCATACTTCGCCAGTGCCGCCGCCGCCCGCAGTCGTGGTTCTTTGGTCGTCTCCGACGCCTCCACCACGACGCTTTCCCCAGCCCCGGAATCGTGTGCTAGGCTTCGTGTGCTCGAAACTCCGACCGTAGGAAGCGTATCCGATGGAAGCTGTGACCCCGGCCCCCCGATCAATCCCGATGACGGGCACCGGGGACACGATCCGCGCCGGCGGCGAAGACACGAAATCGATCGGCCACCTCCAACGCGAGATCGCCGAGCACCTAGCTGGCCCGGACGGCGACGACAACCCGCCGCCGGTTGCCCCGCCGCAAACCGGGGATCACGTCGGTTCGTACGTCCTGAAAGAACAACTCGGCAGCGGTTCGTCCTGCTTCGTCTTCCGCGGTTGGGATGAAGCTAAACGCCTGCCGGTGGCGCTGAAGATCATCAACTGGGAGAACGTCTTCGATCGCAGCGCCGCCCTCCGGCAGATGCGCGTCGAAGCGGTCACGCTCTCCCGAGTCAAGCACGCCAAGGTCGTGCGGTTCATCGATTTCGGCTTCGACCCGCGTTGGCCCTACCTCGTCACCGAATTTATCGACGGCCAACCGCTCGGCGAATTGATCCGCTCCGGTGGCGCGCTGCCTTTAGAATGGTCGATCTACATCATCTCGCAAGTGGCCGATGCGCTCGGTGCGGTTTGGCAGGCCGGTCTCGTTCACCGCGACATCAAGCCGGACAACGTCCTCGTCGGGCCGAATGGTGTCGCGAAGCTCATCGACTTCGGCTTGGCGAAGGCGATTTCGCTCCAAGCCCAATCCGGGCAGGTCGGGCCGGAACTCGCCGGTACCGCCAGCTACCTCGCACCGGAGCAGGCCATCGACGCGTCGGTCGTCGATCTGCGGGCCGACATCTACGCCCTCGGCATCACCTTCTATGAAGCCCTCACCGGCAAGTTGCCGTTCGTCGGGAAGAACCGCATCCAGATCATTTTCCAACACCTCAACGCGGTACCGACGGCGCCGAGCCAAGTGAACCCGAAAGTCCCGGCACTCGTGAGCGACCTGTGCATGTGGATGCTGGCGAAAAATCCGGCCGAGCGCCCGCAGGACTATGACGAACTCCGCACCGCGTTCGACGCGGTCGCGGGGGGCTGATTCACCATTTGGCGCATTGGCATGCAGCCGATCTCAGTTCGGGCATAAGAATTTTCACCACCCTGTCACAGAGGGCACAGAGAAGGGAAGAAGAGTGTTGAGATTGGGTGGAGAAACTTCGTTTCACCACTATTCTTTTCGTCTTTCTCTGCGCCCTCTGTAACTCGATGGTCAAAATTCTTCCATCGACGCGTGGTCGCGTAGTCGTGCGCTGACCGCTCCAATTGTCGCAAATTCGCCTTGACAGAGCGGGGCTAGTCAGCGACCTTCAAAATAATTTTCACCGACGTGCGGACGCAGCGCAGTCCCGGAGACTTTGGCTGCATTCCAACGACGAAGGACTCCCCATATGCTCCGCCTCTCCCTGCTGTCCCTCGGACTCATCACGTCGATTGCTGTTGCCCAGCCGAGCTTTCCCGAACCGAAGATTTTTCCGCCGTCCG